>JBAXLV010000297.1:0-3892 GCA_037134635.1 Alcaligenaceae bacterium | reverse complement strand
TGACCGATGCGGTACTCAAAGAGCTAGGTGTCGTGCGCGTTCAAACCACCGAACAGATGTTGGATATCGCGCGCTTGGCTTCGCGAGGTATTTATCCTGAAAATAATACCTTGGGCGTGATCACAGTCAGTGGTGGTGCGGGTGTGATTATTTCGGATGCGGCTGATGCGATTGGCTTGCCCATGCCTGAGATGCCGGCTGAATCGCAAGCGCGCCTGCTGAAGCTATTGCCGTTTGCCGCGCCGCGTAATCCGGTTGACGTGACCGCACAATATCTGAATGAAATGAGTTTGATCAGCACCTTCACCGATGCGCTGATCGCCGAAGGTAAATACAGTTCTATTTTGGGTTTCTTTACTTACACAGGTTGTGTCCCCAGCATTGCACCGCGTTTACGCGAGCAATTAAACATTGCGCGCAGCAAACACCCGAATTGTATTTTTGCCTTGTCGTTAATGGGTGGTCGAGAACAGATTCGCGAATATGAACGCGATGGTTTTACTGTCTTTGAAGATCCTGCACGCGCGGTCGTCGCGATCGAAGCCATGGGGCAGTTTGGCCGCGCCTTCGCTAAACCTGCAAACCAAGTTGCACCCGTCATCGCACCCTTTGCCTTGCCGCACACTAATCCAAGTGAAGCGCAGGCAAAGTTATTACTGGCGCAAGCAGGCATCCCGTCAGCACCCGAAGAGGTTTGCGTCAGCGCAGAGGCTGCTGTTGAAGCCGCAAAAAAAATCGGCTATCCCGTCGTAATGAAAATCGTCTCGCCAGACATTTTGCACAAGTCTGAAATTGGTGGGGTGTTGTTAGACATTGAAGACAATGCTGGCGTACGCGCAGGCTTTGATTTGCTGATGCAACGCGGTCGCACCGCCGCCCCCAAGGCCAAGCTAGATGGTGTGCTGGTGGCCAAACAATTGAAAGGCGGCGTCGAATGTATTTTGGGTATCCATCGCGATCCCGTCTTCGGCCCCGTTGCCATGTTTGGCTTAGGCGGGATTTTTGTCGAGATCTTGCAAGACGTGGTGCTGCATCGCTGCCCCTTCGGTGAAGACGTTGCCGAAGAAATGATTCGGTCAATCAAGGGCGCACCGCTGTTGTTAGGTGCGCGTGGCCGCAAACCGGTTGATATCAAGGCGTTGGCAAAGATGCTGTCGCAATTGTCGGCCTTTGCTGTGGCTGCGGGCCCACGGTTGCAATCGATCGACCTGAACCCCGTACTCGCCATGCCCGAAGGGCAAGGCGCGTATGCGGTCGATGCGGTAATTGAGGTGACTACTTAACCTTCGGCACCACCCCAGTCATCGGCGGCATCAAGAAATCAAAGTCGGCGCCCTTGTCGGCTTGTGTGACGCTTTGCAAAAATAATTTGCGATAGCCGCGTTGTGCTGTCGGCACCACTGCAGGCTTTTCAGCCTGACGTCGTGCAAGCTCGGCATCACTCACCAACAGTGACAATTCACGGTTCTCAACGCTTAATCGAATGCGATCACCGTTTTGCACATAAGCCAATGGCCCACCAATCGCCGACTCAGGCGTGACATGCAACACGATTGTGCCAAAGGCGGTGCCGCTCATGCGGCCGTCTGAAATCCGCACAATGTCTTTGCAACCGGCAATCGCTAATTTTTTAGGGATCGGCATGTAGCCGGCTTCAGGCATTGCCGCACCTTTGGGACCGATATGTTTGAGCACCAAAATATCGTCGACAGCCACATCTAAATCAGGCAAGTCAATACGATTGGCCATGTCTTCAAGGTTTTCAAACACAACCGCACGGCCTTCGTGTTCCATCAACTTAGGGTTGGCTGCTGATTGCTTGATGATCGCACCACCGGGGGCAAGATTGCCTTGTAAGACAGCGATACCACCTTGTGGATAAATTGGGTTTTTAGCTGTCTTGACGACATCTTGCTTAAAGCCCGGGCCCGCGGCCTCGATCTCTTCACCGAGCGTACGGCCTGTAATTGTCAACGCATCCAAATGTAACAAGGGCTTGAGTTCGCGCAACAAGGTCGCCATGCCGCCCGCGTGATGGAAGTCTTCCATGTAGTGCTGACCCGAAGGTTTTAAATCGAGCAACACGGGGGTTTCGCGACCCATGCGATCAAGTGCCTTGAGATCCATTTCTAGACCCATGCGGCCTGCGATGGCGGTTAAGTGAATGATCGCATTGGTTGACCCACCAATCGCCAACAGCACACGCATCGCGTTTTCAAAGGCTTTTTCAGTCAGCACTTTATCAATCGTTAAACGCTTGCGTGCAATCTCAACCGCCAACGTGCCGCTTTGCTCGGCGATACGCATGCGATCTGCCGTGACCGCCGGTGGCGAGGCGCCGCCCGGCACCGTCATGCCCAAGGCCTCGGCAATACAGGCCATGGTGCTGGCCGTACCCATCACCGAACACGTGCCCACGCTTGCCACTAATTGTTTGTTGACCTCAGCAATCTCTTCGGCATCAATTTCTTCGGCGCGAAACTTACCCCAATAACGACGGCAATCCGTACAGGCACCCACGCGCTCGCTACGATGCGATCCTGTCAACATCGAACCCGTAATCAACTGCACCGCAGGTAAGCCTGCTGAGGCCGCACCCATCAATTGGGCCGGCACCGTTTTGTCGCAACCACCAATCAACACGACCGCATCCATTGGCTGTGCGCGCAACAACTCTTCGGTATCCATCGACATCAGGTTACGCAAAAACATGCTGTTGGGCTGCGAAAAGCTCTCGTGAATCGAGATGGTCGGAAAATCCATCGGCAAACCACCTGCCAACATTACGCCACGCTTCACCGCTTCAATCAACTGAGGAGCATTACCGTGGCAAGGGTTGTAGGCGCTACCGGTGTTGGTGATGCCAATGACTGGACGCTCGAGCGCCGTATCGGTAAACCCAGCCCCCTTAATAAAGGCCTTACGCAAAAACAATGAAAATCCGCGATCGCCGTAATTAGCCAAACCCTTTGATATCCCCTCTTCGCTGGCGGCAGGGTTGATCGAGTGACTATTTTTTTTTTCGTCTGAGCTGGACATAAAACACCTGAAATTGTGAGTGATGCAAAATGGTAGCCTCTTTTGCCTAAGCTTGTAATTTAAGCAGTCGGCCTCATTTAATACGCATGACAAAGCCCCTAGCAATGACCACACCGTCGACCAAGCCCGCTTTAGCTCCCGTGTTGTTTATCTCGCACGGTGCACCGCTATTTGCGGTTTCGCCTGGCACCTCAGGCCCCGCGTTAACCGCCTATGGCAAACAATTGCAGGCTGCGCACCCGCTTAAAGGCATTGTGATCCTGTCTCCTCACTGGATGACAGAACGCTTGGCGGTCATGCGTAACCCTAAGCCCAAGACGTATCACGACTTTGGCGGGTTTCCGCCCGCGCTCTATGAACTGCAATACCCGGCCCCCGGGGATATTGAGCTATCGGATCGTGTTCAGGCGTTGCTTGCCGAGGCAGGTTTGAATCCTCTTCAAGACCCGGACCGCCCGCTCGATCATGGCGTTTGGGTCCCCCTCATGCATTTGTTTCCCAACGCCGAGCTCCCGGTCGTGCAGGTCTCGTTGCCCAATGGCTGGGGCCCCGAACAGGTCTTAAAGCTCGGTCAAGCACTGCAGATTTTGCGCGAACAAGGGATTTTGCTGATCGGCTCGGGCTGCATGACCCACAATTTGGCAGAATTTTTTGGTGGCGACCGCCAGCCCGATCCCTATGTCGAAGCGTTTAGTCGCTGGGTGGAAACCGCCCTAGCCAAAAACGACACCGCAGCGTTGCTCGACTACGCCAACCAAGCACCTTCAGCCAAACGCGCCCACCCTAGCGATGACCACTTTTTACCCCTGTTTTTTGCTGTCGGCGCGGCAGGTAGCAACGCCACCCCACACTA
>JBAXLV010000296.1:0-3897 GCA_037134635.1 Alcaligenaceae bacterium | reverse complement strand
CACGCCTTGATTGGCGCCATGGCCGTCACCATCGAGATCGTCGATTCTCGCTGGCAGCAGACTGGCACCCTCCAACCCTTGCTGAAGCTGGCCGACACGCAAACGCACGGTGCACTTGTCGTGGGCAATTGGATGCCCTATAGCGCTCAAGAAGGCGAGCGCGACTGGGCGCGACAACGCTGCACTGTCAAAATCGGCCAAACGCCGGCGCAAGAATTTGTCGGTACGCACTCGCTTCAAGACCCGCGCTGGCTTATTCCGTTCTGGCTGCGGCATGTCACCGCCCAAGGCGCTTCAGTGCCAGCCGGCACGGTCGTGAGCACGGGGTCGTGGTGTGGCATGCCTGCAGCGCAGCCTGGTGATCTGGTCGTGGCAAGCTTTGATGGGGTTGGTATGACTTCGGTACAACTTTAAAGGAGATGTGATGCGCAAATTCTTTGTCCACGGTCTTTGGGCCGTACTCGCAATGTTCACAGTGGCCACATCAAGTTACGCTGACACTTACCCGGATCGACCCATTCGCTGGATCGTTGCTTGGCCACCCGGCGGTGGCGCCGACGTGATCGCCCGCCTGATTGGCAACCCGGTTGCCGAAGCCCTTGGCAAACCTGTCATTATTGAAAATCGCGCAGGCGCAGCGGGCAATATTGGTGCCGTAGTCGCCGCGCGCGCGCCTGCAGATGGTTACACCATCGCGTTTGCGTACTCGGGTACCCACTCGATCAATCGCCATCTGTATAAAGAAATGCCTTTCGAAGAAAAAGACTTCACACCTGTCGTTTTTTTGGCCTCGGTGCCACAACTCCTGGTGGTCAATAGCAATCTGCCTTTTAATTCGGTCAAAGACCTGATTAGCGCAGCCAAAGCAACGCCAGGCAAGCTTACCTACGGTTCAAGCGGTAACGGTGCCATCAATCACTTGGCGGGTCAGTTGTTTGCCGATACGGCCGGCGTGCAGCTTCAACATATCCCTTACAAGGGAGGCGCACCCGCTGCGGCCGCGCTGATGTCGGGCGAGATTGATATGATTTTTGGCGAGCCCGCGACCTTGCTCCCTCATGTTGTAAGCGGAAAGTTTCGCCCGTTAGCAGTTACCGGCGATAGGCGCTCACCCACCTTACCCGACCTTCCCACCATCGCTGAAGCAGGCGTACCTGGCTATGCCGTTACCTCGTGGAATGGCATCTTGGCGCCAGCCAATACCCCCGAATTTGCCATCAAACGCTTAAATGCCGCGTTTAATAAAGTCTTAGCCGATCCCGAGATTCGCGCACGTCTTCAAAAAATGGGCTACGAGCCGGTTGGTGGACCACCAGAGCTCTTCTCTCAACACATTGAAGCAGAAACACTGAAATGGGGCCCGGTTATCAAAAAATCTGGTCTGCAAATCAACTAATTCATCATGATTTTTATGAGTCAAAGTGGGATCACCGATCCCACAAAAGAGCCCGAATGGGCCGCCTGGTATGTTGAACATCTGCGTATTATGTGTACGGTCGATGGTATCGATTCAGCCAGGCGTTTCAAAACCACCGCACCAGACTGGCCCCCGTCACTGGCGATGTATTCAATTCGCTCACCCGAAGTTTTTGTTGATCCCTATTACCAAAAAATTCGTGGCATGGGCCCTTGGCTCGCGCTTATTGAAAAACGTTTTTATCGGCGCAATCTTTTTGAAGGTGTGGGCGATGCAAGCATCGCAGCACCCCATGTCCCTGATGGCTTTGTTCTAGTCGTGACTGACCAACAATCGCCAACGCTCGTACTTGAGGGCATCACCTTGACGTGGTTACGCGCGGTCGGACTCGATCAATCGACCGCCTACCGGGGGATTAGCGTCGTGTCGCAAGCGGTATCGCAGACCTTATCCACTCGTTCAGATGTTGCGTTGTACCTATGACAACAACTACACCATCCGCTCGCCGCAAAACACTCATTGCAGGTGCCACAGGGCAAATTGGCTCGAGCGTGGGGATGCATTTAATGGGGCTTGGCGAGTGGGGGCCCATCGGCTTAGCCCGTACGCCTGATCCAAAAGCACCTTATCCCATGATCGCAGTAGACCTGACCGACTCGCTTGATTGCCAAAACAAACTGGCTCAGTTGCAAGACGTCACTCATGTTTTATACGCAGCGCGCTTTGATCATTTTGGGGGTGAGCTTGAGTCAAAAGAGACCAACGTCACGATGCTGCGAAACTTGCTTGATGCGATTGAACCTCGTTCAAAAAATCTTCAGCATCTTCATCTTGTGCATGGCACGAAATACTATGGCCACACGGTTCAAAAGCGTCGTACGCCTTACCGCGAAGATGATGCTTGCGGCAATTTCAAAAGTTTTTATTTTGAGCAGCAGCAACTCGTACAACAACGACAACTTGGGCAAAACTGGTCTTGGTCAATCTCGCGACCACACGCGTTTTGCAACTATCGAACGGATGAAGCACGCAACATGCTGTTGGTGTTGGGGCTTTACGCCTCGATTTTGCGCGAACTCGGTGAGCCCTTGCATTTTCCGGGTACGCCACGCAGCTTTGAGGTCAAGACTCAATTTTCATGGCTACCGACCCTCGCGCGCTCGGCCGTCTGGATGATGACCGAGCCTCAATGCGCCAATCAAGCCTACAACATCGTGAATGGTGATCCCCTCAGTTGGTCTGAGCTTTGGCCTCTGTTCGCCCAGTATTTCAAAATGGCTGTGGGTCAACCAAACTCAAGTAGCTTTGCCCAGTTTGCCGCCAACAAAGACGCTATCTGGCAAAGCATGATCAAGAAATATGACTTGAAAAAAACCGACTTGCAGACACTTGCCCAATGGCCTTATGGTGATTATGTTTTGTCGCTTCAATGGGACGTCGTTTCTGATATGTCAAAAGCGCAGCGAGATGGCTTTACTGAAACAATCAATACCCCAAAGATGTTTTTAGGTGGCTTTGATTACTTTCGTGAACATAAAATGATCCCTTAACTGGGTGGAGCAAGTCGTGTCAGCAACAACACAAACGGATGTTTTGATTATTGGCGGTGGTGGTACGGGCTTGGCGGCCGCGATTGAGGCCGCAG
The DNA here is from genome assembly GCA_037134635.1 of Alcaligenaceae bacterium. Classification (GTDB taxonomy): domain Bacteria; phylum Pseudomonadota; class Gammaproteobacteria; order Burkholderiales; family Burkholderiaceae_B; genus Zwartia. The sequence goes on along the minus strand of JBAXLV010000296.1, from coordinate 835 downwards.
CGCTTGGGCGCGGTGTGATCTTGCTTGAAAAAAATGCTGAAACCGGCGGCTCGACTTCGTGGTCAGTTGGCTCAATCACCGCTACAGGTACGCCACATCAACGCAAAGCCGGTATCCAAGATAGTGCCGACGCGCATTTTGAAGATATGGAAAAACATGCCGGCGCACTCGCACCGCGCGATAATCTTGCCTTGCGCCGCATTCTGGTTGACAACACGACCGACATGATTGAATGGTTGATGAAGTTGGGCGTGGTCTTCGTGGGCCCTGAAGAAGAGCCACCGCATCGCGTAGCGCGCATGCATAATGTCGTGCCCAATTCGCGTTCATTTGCCTATCATCTAACACGCCGCTGTCGCGACCTTGGCGTTGATCTCAGACTCAACACCGCGACCCAGCGCATTGTGCTTGATGGCACGCGCGCGATTGGTGTTGAAGCCCTTTTGCCCGACGGTTCAACACATACTTTCATCGCGCGTCACGGGGTCGTGCTGGCCAGTGGCGACTACAGTGCCGCTGCCGACTTAAAAGCCCAACTCGCCAACCCAGAAGTGGCACTTGTTGACGCCATTAACACAACGGCCACGGGCGACGGTCATCGCATGGCCATGGCCCTTGGCGCCTCTGTGGTCAATGGCGATATTGTGCGCGGCCCCATCATGCGCTTTTTGGCGCCCACGCGTGCCAATCTGTTGCAGCGTCTACCACCGACAAAAATCATCGCTCAACTCATTGCCTGGTCAGCAACCTGGTTGCCACAATGGATTTTGCGTCCCTTTTTAATGAGCTTTTTAACAACCGCTGTGAGCCCTTCAACAGAGCTTTATCGAGAAGG
>JBAXLV010000295.1:0-3910 GCA_037134635.1 Alcaligenaceae bacterium | reverse complement strand
CAGGCACCGCGATCCCGCACATCCCCTATCGCGGTGGCGCCCCCGCCACCACCGACCTCATGAGCGGGCAGGTACAGCTCATGTTCACCAATCAGATCACCGCAATATCAGCAATGCAAAGTGGCAATGTCAAAGTACTCGGCAATGCCAGCGCTTCGCGCAGCCCAAGTCTGCCAGATACCCCAACTTTTGTTGAACAGGGGATGAAGGGCTTTTTAGTCGCCGTTTGGTGGGGGGTGTTTGGACCAGGCAACTTGTCACCCGAACTTGTCGGTCGTTTAAATCAAGCGATCAACGCATCTGTCAAAACGTCTGAAATGACGGCCAAGCTTGACTCAATGGGCGCAACACCGATGACGATGACCGCAGCAGAGTTCAAAGCGTTTTTTGGACAAGAGTCAGCGCGCTGGGCAGAGACCGTGAAGTCTGGCAAGATTAAAGTTGAATAATTTTCTAGAACTATTTTAAAAAAGCGAGACACTCATGAACATATCAAAACTGAAGCAACGCGGCCTGCTTCAACGCGTAATCTGCGCAGCGTTGCTTTGCTGCACCAGCCTAACGAGTGCACTCGTCTTGGCCCAAGATTACCCAAGTAAGCCTGTCACTTTGGTGGTGAGTTATCCCCCAGGCGGTTCAAATGACCTCACCGCTCGGGCGATTGCACCGGCGCTGGGTGAGGCGCTTGGCGCCACGATCGTCATTGAAAACAAACCCGGGGCTGCCGGCATGATCTCGGGCACCTATGTTTCGCGCGCGGCACCCGATGGTTACATGATTCTGTTAGGCAGTTTGAGTCCGATCATTGTGTCTCCTCAAGCCGCGAAGAACCCACCGTTCAATACGCCGGTGGATTTTCGGGCGATCAACCGCGTGGGATCCACACCCCTGGGTATTGCAATGGGCCCCACCCTCCCAAATGTGAAAAGCATCGCGGATCTCATTGCGGTCTCAAAAACGCGTGATGTGACACTTTCTTCTGCGGGCACGGGCGGTGTGTCGCACCTGACCATCGAACTGCTGCAAGCCGCCTCTAAAGGCCGCCTGGTACACGTACCTTATAAGGGTGCAGGCCCTGCCGTCACAGACACCGTCGCAGGCCATGTCGACGGCATTGTGATGGATATCTCGCCGTTAATGCCGATGATGGCAGATGGGCGCTTAAAAGGCATTGCAGTAACCAGCGCCGAGCGCATGAGCTTTGTGCCTAATCTAGCACCCGTGGGCGAGTTTTTGCCTGGGTTTAGCGCCGTGAACTGGCTGGGCTTGTTTGTACCCGTCAAAACGCCCGAGCCGATTGTGGCAAAAATCAACGTCGCCATCATCAAAACAATCGCGCGCAAAGATGTCAGAGAGAAACTTGAGGCCGCGGGCATCATGCCTTCGAGCATGGAAAACCCCGCCGCGTTTCAAGCCTATGTCAACGAAGAATATGTGCGCTGGGGCAAGATTTTGCAAGACGCAAAGATTGAAAAACAGGATTAAGGAAATCGCGCTTCAGATAACGCAAACACGATGCCCAATGAGCTCATCCATAAAGCAGCAAAACCAACACCCATGGTGATAAACCATTTGAGCATTCGTGTTTCTAAACCTGACAGTGACTGAGTGAAGTCAGTGCGAAGCGTATTTAAGTCTTTAGAAAACGTATGATCGAGCATGCTTAAATTGCCCGACAGCTTGGTATCAAGCTCTAATAAGTCAGTGCGGGTGACCAACGTAGGCAGTACCGCATCAATGCGCGCCTCGAGCAGCGTTAGGCGGTATTTAAACGTGTGAATCGGCGAGTGCGAGAGAGGAATTTTCATCTCGGTATTGAAGCACTACGTTAGCCCGAAACCCATAAGTTTTACATTAATTTACATCTGGCCATTCACGAAAAAGGGTTACAGACAGAAATCTGTAACCCTTTGATATTACTGGTGCGCCCGGCAGGATTCGAACCTACGACCCCCTGGTTCGTAGCCAGGTACTCTATCCATCTGAGCTACGGGCGCGATTAAGACAAGAGCAGGAGTATAGCAGTTTTTTTACCCTGATATTTTAGGGATTTTGGCAGCCTTGATGGCGTTGCCCATTTCGATATAACCCTTCTCTAGGATATCTAAATATTGTTTGGCTGAGAGCGAAGCCGGATCAACGCCCATCTGCGTCATACGCGTGCTTAAGGCGGGATCACTCATCGCCTTTAGCGTCGCGTCTTCCAGCACTTTTACGATCGCGGCCGGTGTGCCTTTGGGCACAGCCAAGCCTAGCCATGAATCAATTTCGATATCAAAGCCTTGTTCTTTAATCGTACGCACGTCAGGCAACTCGGGCCAGCGCATTGGGCTCGCAGAAGCTAACAGGCGTAACTTGCCCGCTTTAATATGCGGCATGATGTCCGGCGGATTTTGTACGATCACATGCACTTGCTTACTTAATAAAGCGGTCACTGCTTCACCGCCAGACTTGTAGGAAATATGTTCAAACTGCGCGCCGGCCAAACGCGTCAACTCAAAAATAGCCAGATTATTTGGCGCTGAGGTCGTACCAAAAAACAAACCCTTCCCGTCTTTGGCGGCAGCGATCAAATCAGCCAAGGTTTGAAAGGGAGAATCTGCATTCACTGCGATGCCATAGCGAAAGCGACCGAACCCTGCGATGAATTCAAAATCTTTCATGCTGTAGGTTAAATCCATCAAATGCGGCATGATGGCAACCGTTGAATAGGTCACCACACCGATTTGATAGCCATCGGGCTTTTGACGCGCCACATAGGCGGGTGTCAACGTACCCAAGGCGCCAGGTTTGTTTTGCACAACAATTGGTTTACCTAAAATCTTTTCCATCGTTTGCGCTAAGGCACGTGTTGCAACATCTGTTGTGCCGCCCGCTCCGTAATTCACAATCATGCTGACTTCATGCGCCGGAAAGACTTGCGCATTCACCATGGGCGTGAGAACTGAACACCCTAGCCACAGCGCACAAGCAAGTATTTTTTTATTGAGGATATTTTTCATCGTTGTCTCACTCTTTTTTAGAATGTATTTTTCAAAAAACCATCTTCATTCAATCGTTATTGAAACGACTTTATGACATAAAGAAACCACCATTGATGTCAATGGTAGCGCCATTAACAAAACCACTTGAGTCTGCACATAAAAAGGCAATCGAGGCACCCACTTCGTCGGCAGTTCCGAGGCGTTTGACCGGAATTTGCTCGGCATAGCGCTGGTTAACTGCCTCACCCGCCTGCATCGCCATCTCGGTCAGGATACGGCCAGGCGCGACGCAATTAGCCGTAATGCCAAACGGCGCCATCTCTGAGGCAATCGCCCGCGTTAAGCCTAGAATCCCCGCCTTTGAGGCCATGTAGCTTGGCCCTGCGACAACGGACTTGCTACGACCCGCCAACGACGACACGCTGACAATGCGGCCAAAACCCTGGGCCTTCATATCTGGCAAAAACAGCTGAGAAATCTGCATCACGGTGGTTAGATTGACATTGAGCACTCTCGACCACTCTTCAACAGTCAACTCTAAGATGCCACTCGAGCGTCCATCCGGTCGTTTCGGTGAAATACCCGCGTTATTGACCAAAATAGAGACTACGCCCAGACGCTCTTTAATCTGCTCTTGCAAACGCGTCATAAACGCCATGTCAGTGACGTCAGCCTGAAACGCCAAGGCTTTATCGTCGCTTAAGCCTAACTGGCTTAAATCGATCGGCAACCGATCCACCATCACGACAAAGCGGCCGGCGGCGACCAGGGCCTGACTCGTGGCCAACCCAATGCCTTTTGCGGCACCGGTTACAACGGCAATTTTCTTGTTCATGCTTCCAGTGCTGCTGTGTAGGCGGTAATCGAAGGATATGGGTTTTCGTCAGTCATGACTTCAATCAAGGTCGTCACTTCGCGGGCGCGCG
>JBAXLV010000294.1:0-3935 GCA_037134635.1 Alcaligenaceae bacterium | reverse complement strand
GCAAGTCATCAGAAAACGCTGGGGCAACTGCGATGACGATTAAGAGTTGATCGACATTGGCCGCAAACTGTTTGCTGCGCGCTTCGTCGGATCTGAACAATAGATTTTTACGAGGCAACACAGATTCGAGCGAGCCTTCATCGAGACCTTGACGTGTGATCTCAACATAATCGCCCACAGTCGCATCATTTTTTTTACCGCGTGGAAAGCACTTAATCAAGGACTGGTCTTGCAACTCGACCGTGTAGTGTCGGCCATGTGCCGCGATGACACGTCCTTGTGTGCGTTCAGTCATGACGCAAGCAAGTGACGGATACGAATCGATACCGGAGGATGACTGTCATAAAACGCTGAATGAATCGGATCAGGAGTCAGCGTTGAGGCGTTGTCGTCCACGAGCTTAACCAGGGCAGAAACCAGCTGCTCTGCCGAGCTTTGTTTTGTTGCAAAGTGATCAGCCTGAAATTCGTCTTTGCGCGAAAACCAGCTAAAGAGCGGAGTGAGCGCAAAGGTGAATACCGGGATCACCATAAAAAACAGCAATAAAGCCATGGCGTCGTTGCGTCCACCTAGTTGAGGGACGACGCCCAGGTCGGTATAGAACCAGGTTTGTTGTGCGATCCAGCCAAGGATTGCCAAGAAAAACAAAGCGCCAGCAAAACTAAAGACCAGGCGTTTCAAAATATGCTTGTGCTTAAAGTGACCGAGTTCATGGGCCAGAACTGCAATGATTTCGTCGGGTGTTAGGCGTGACAACAGCGTGTCAAAGAATACGATTCGACGGGCCTTACCAAAGCCTGTGAAATACGCGTTGCCGTGCGCTGAGCGTTTGGAGCCGTCCATGACAAACAGCCCGTTGAGTGCAAACCCACAACGGTCGGCGAGGGCACGAATACTTGAGGCTAAGGTTTCGTCGCTTAGAGGCGTGAATTTGTTAAAAAACGGGGCGATCCAGGTCGGGAAAATAAACAAGACAAGCAGGTTAAACGCTGACCATAGCCCCCACGCCCATAGCCACCAGTAATTGCCTGCTTCGGCCATGAGCCACAAGATCGCCGCGATTAACGGCAAGCCAAGGGCCGCACCTAGCGCAAGACCTTTAAACAAGTCACTGATGAACAACCCAGGCGTCATGCGGTTAAAGCCAAATTTGGCTTCGAGTTTGAATTGTCGGTAAATAGAAAAAGGCATGCCAATGAAGCCAAGTAAAACACTGACGACGACGATGAGTAAGATTTGACGTAACAAATCGTGGGTGGCGAGTGAGCTGACCCAAAGATCGATCGTTTGCAGCCCGCCTAACAACGTTAACCCCACCAGCACCGCCGCATCAAAGACCCCTTCTACCATGCCTAAGCGCACGCGCGCCGTGGTGTAGTCAGCGGCCTTTTGGTGGCTGGCTAAACTAATACGCGAGGCGAACTCGGCTGGTACCTCAGCACGGTGTGCAAGTACGTTGCGAATTTGACGATTTGCCAGCCATAGGCGCACGCCAACGGAGGCGAGCAAAAAAACAACAAATAAGAGTGTCAGCATAAGACCCAACGGCTGCGAGGCCGTATATGAGAAAATCACGGTTTAACTGGATGGATTATATGGCCAACACACACGCGCAGGCTGCTACAAAGCAAACTGCCAAAACCCACCCAAATGAATTTCGCCTGGTTTGGCTCGATATGGAAATGACGGGCCTGGATCCCATCAAAGAACGCATTATTGAAGTGGCGGTTGTCATTACCGAGTCCGATCTAACGGTGGTGGCTGAAGGGCCAGTGTTGGTGGTACACCAGCCCGATAGCTTGTTGGATGCGATGGATAGCTGGAACAAATCCACCCATGGCAAAAGTGGTTTAACAGATCGCGTGAAAGCCTCTACCTTGACAGAGGCGCAGGCCGAAGACCAGTTGATTGCTTTTATGGCTCAGTATGTACCGGCAGGTAAATCACCTTTGTGCGGCAATACCGTCAGCCAAGACCGTCGGTTTATGTTTAATTACATGCCTAAACTTGAGCAGTTTTTTCATTACCGAACGATTGATGTCAGCACGCTGAAAGAACTCGCCCGACGCTGGAAACCCGAGTTGCTCAAAGGTTTTGAAAAACGCAGTAAGCATCAAGCCTTGGCTGACATTTATGAATCGATCGACGAACTGAAGTATTACCGCGAGACCTTCATCAAGCTATAGGCTAGCGCGAGCTTGCACCACAGCCAATTTTTTTCGAATAATCAGTCGGTACCAAGTGTGCAGTAATAACGTTGAAGTGGCCAAGCCAATTGTGGCCATCAACCACATGCTGCCAGCGCCGATGGGTGAGCCCGCCAATAATTGGTGATGTATCGGTTCGATCCAGCGCTTGCCTGGACCAAAGCCCAGCCACCACCCGCCTAGCAAGCCAACGATCATCAGGGCAAAAGTTTGCAGCAGCATCGGAATAAACGCGATCTTGTGCGCGCGTAACAAATAGCTGTTGATGCACTGCATGGCGTCAACTAAATGAAAGAAGGGCAACAGAACCAGTAGCGACAGGGCTACGCTCGCAACTGCTGGATTGTTGGTATAGGCCGAGACGATGAATTCACGGCCAAAGTAAAGGCCAAGCGCAGTGATGACCGCACCACTTAAGCCGACGACTAAACCCATCATGCTGGTGCGGTGGGCCTGCGCCATTTGTCGCGCACCAATTGCCTGGGCTGTGAGTGCGGCCGTTGCCACCCCAATCGACATCGGCATCATGTATGCCAGGGCTGCAAGATTAGACATCACCTGATGTCCGCCAATGGCAGCGATCCCTTCTTGGGCGACCAGCAAAGACATGAAGGTAAAGGCGCAGACCTCGACGAGGTACGAGCCACCCATGGGCAGGCCAAGCTTGAGGATAGCGCCAATGCTTTTCAGGTTAGGTACACCGAGCGTGAGCTGAAACTGTCGGTAAAAGGGGTTGCGTAACACGATCCAGAGGCCGATAGAAAGGGTGATCCAAAACACGACGGCGGACGAGATGCCAGCGCCCGTAGCGCCCAAAGCGGGAAGCCCCCAATTACCAGAAATAAGTAACCAATTGAAAAATGCTTTGAGCGTAATGCCAACGAGATTAATGCTCATGACAAGCTTGGGTCGCGAGACAGCGTTCGCTAAACCATAAATCGTGCGAAACATCAGTGCTGCGGGTAGCCCGAGCGTCAGTGCCCACAGATAGTGATGTACGCTCGCCCGTACCTCGGGTGCAATCTCACCTGAAAAACTCAGCCAAACATCTGGAAACAGCATCACGAGCGCGCCAAGAGCGGACAGCAGCAGCGATACCCAGACGCCTTGACCCCAGAACTGCCCGACTTGTTTGAGGTCACCCGCGCCAAAGAGTTGCGCCTGGATGGGGATCAAGGCGTTCATCACTCCCATCAAACCAACAAACACCGAGATGTAGATGGCGATTGAGAGCGCCATGGTTGCAAGATCGACTGGGCTGGCGTGGCCGGTCATGGCCGTATCCAGCACGCCAAAGGCGATGCCCGCCCATGAACTGATCAACACCGGCCAGGACTGCTTCAGGATTGCCAGCAAGGTGACCTTAAAGGACTGGGTCGTCAAACTCAAAGCAGTCATTGATTAGGGATTCGTAGTAGGCGATAACGATCGTAGCGATCAGCGCCGCGTGACCCTTGCCACAATACTTTAGCAACGTCGCTGTAGCCCGTCGAGCCTTCTTCAAGTTGTTTGAGGGTCGTTTGCTGCAACACAAAGGGGCAACGCGAGTCGTAGGTAAACGTGATGCCCTCAAACACATACAGCGAGGCCCGCGGACCAAGCGATAAGCCCTGAGCCCGCAGGCATGCCGGCTTCCCCGCTTGGGTCGCAGCTTGGGCCATTGCTTGTTTGACCTGCTCAGACATGGGGCGATAGCTGCGCACGTAGTCAAGCGCTGGGAGCCACAGT
>JBAXLV010000293.1:0-3947 GCA_037134635.1 Alcaligenaceae bacterium | reverse complement strand
CAATTTTGTGGCGGCGCGCGAGCGTGGCTAACACGGCCAACGTACCTGCCCGATCTCGGCGTGGTTCAAACGGATAGACGGTCGCAGTTTCAACGACCTTCCCCGTATGATCAATCGCGGCGACCTTGACCCCTGTTCGTATGCCCGGGTCAAGCCCCAAGACCGCTTTCGGCCCCGCAGGGGCTGCAAGCAACAGATCTTTTAAGTTGGCGGCAAACACGCGAATCGCTTCGGTTTCGGCGCTTTCGCGCAATCGTGTCACCATTTCAGATTCAAACATCGTTAATAGTTTGACCCGCCATGTCCAGCGGGCGACGTCCGCTAACCATTTGGCGCGCGCAGACGGCGCGGCAGAAAATAAGTCTCGTCCAAGTTTTAAAAAGCTTGCTACCCTTTCGACGCAAGGATGCGGCACGAGAATGTCTTGCGTGGCTTCAAGGCCAATTCGTAATTCAAGTACACCTTGTTGACGGCCACGTAGCATCGCCAGAATGCGATGTGAGGGCAGGGTGCGCAGTGGCTCATTGAAATCAAACCAGTCTCTGAAGTTCGCGCCTTCGGCTTCTTTGCCGTCGGCTACTTTCGAGTAAAGATAGCCGTGCGACCACAAATGGGTACGCATGTCGCTCAATAGATCCGCATTCTCGGCATAGCGTTCGGCCAAGATATCGCGCGCACCATCCAGTGCTGCTTTGACATCAGTGATGTTGGCTTCAGGATTTAAATATTGCCCGGCAAGCAGGGCAGGATCGCACTGCAGATCAGCCAAAATGCCATCAGCTAAGGGCTCAAGCCCCGCCTCTCGTGCGATTTGCGCACGCGTCCGACGTTTAACTTTAAAGGGCGAATACAGGTCTTCAAGCCGCTGCTTCGTGTCCGCCTGTTGAATGGATTTTTCAAGCTCAGGCGTGAGTTTGTTTTGTTCTGTGATCGAGGCCAAAATTGCAGCACGACGCTCTTCGAGGTCGCGCAAATACAAAAGACGGGTATCCAAATTGCGAAGTACGGTGTCGTCTAAGCCACCCGTTGCTTCTTTACGATAGCGGGCAATAAATGGCACTGTTGAGCCATCGTTTAATAATTCGATTACGGCGAGTACCTGATTGGCCCGAATGCCTAGCTCTTGTGCAAGCTGGGCCACGATCCGCACTTCGGCTTCTTGAGACGTGACAGGCGCGCTAAATATCGCGGGGGATGAGACGGTTGAAGAAACAACAGAACTAGAATCACTCATTGGGATAGACGCTTTTTAACTGGAACAAACGGACGATTTTGCCACAGTCGGCATACTTGTTCATTTGAAGCAGTATGATCCGGCTAGCTTCTTGGTGTTGCACATGTCAGAACAGTCGATTTCTCAGCTTTTTTCGCTCGAAGGGCCGCTTGCAGCGATCGCGCCGGGCTTTCGGGTGCGTCCTTCGCAGATAGAGTTGGCGCAGATGGTCGAGCGCACCATTGCCGAGCGCTCGACCCTGGTCGCCGAGGCAGGTACCGGTACTGGCAAAACATGGGCTTATCTCGTACCCGCCTTGTTGGGGGGCGGAAAAGTGCTGGTCTCAACAGGCACACGCACCTTACAAGATCAATTATTTGCGCGTGATTTGCCCCGCGTGCGCGAAGCGCTAAGCGTGCCGGCCTCGATTGCGCTACTGAAAGGGCGCGGCAATTATGTGTGTCACTATCATCTCGAAAAGCTTCAAACTGAAGATCGCGGCCTAAAGTCGCGTGCCGAAGTGCAACAACTGCGGCATATACATACCTTCTCGCAGCAATCAACCACAGGCGATCGGGCCGATTTGCCGTCTGTGCCCGAAGAAGCAGAAATCTGGCAACGCGTGACCTCGACGCGTGAAAACTGCTTAGGCCAAGATTGTCCAAACGTGCGCGATTGTTTTGTATTGAAAGCGCGTAGGCAAGCGCAAGAGGCCGACGTAGTCGTGATCAATCATGCCTTGTTTATGGCTGATTTGATGTTGCGCGACGAGGGTATTACCGATTTATTGCCCGCTGCGGATACGGTTGTATTTGACGAGGCACATCAGTTACCTGACACGGCCACGCGATTTTTAGGCAATAGTCTGTCAACGCACCAATTATTAGATCTTGCAAAACTCATTGAAACGGCAGGCCTTGCACACGCCCGCGAGCTGACCAATTGGTCTGAGCAGGCGCGCCGGGTTGAGCATACTGCGCGCGAATTGCGCTTAGCCTGCGCCTCCCTCGAAAGCCTACCCTCTAAACGCGTCACCTTTGAGGCATTTCCTGCACCTGAAGTGTTTGATGCTGCGCGTGAAACCTTGCAGATTGCGCTCGATGAAATTAGCAAGATGCTCGCCAGTGTCGAAGAAAAACATCCTGATCTGGCTGCGGCCGCTCGCACTTGCCAAGAGTTGGCCGAGCGCTTGGCGAAATGGGGTCGACCGACGCGCGACTCGCGCGCACCTGTGCAAGATCTTCAGCAAGTGGTTCGTTGGGTAGAGTGTGGCTTGCATCACGTGCGTTTACATGCCGCACCGCTGTCAGTGGCCGAGGCGTTTTCGCGCTATCGACAGGGGGGGCAAGCCTGGATCTTCACGTCGGCAACCTTGTCGGTCAATGGTGATTTTTCACATTTCACATCCCGCCTGGGCTTAGAAAGCGCTCAAACTTTACGCTTCGAATCGCCGTTTGATTACGCAAAGCAGGCATTGTTGTTCGTGCCCCATCAGTTGCCCCCGGCTCAGTCGGCCGAATTTTTGCCAGCATTTGTTGAAACCCTGATTCCCTTAATCCAGGCCAGTCAGGGTGGTGCGCTGGTGCTATGCACGACATTACGCGCAGTCGAACGCGTAGCAGGACTCATTGGTGATGCTTACGATCGTTTGGGGATTACCTGGCCGTTGATGCGGCAGGGCAATGGGACACGTCGCGATTTACTCGAACGTTTTCGCACCCTCGACCATGCCGTGTTGGTTGGTAGTGCAAGTTTTTGGGAAGGGATTGATGTCGTCGGCGATCGCTTAACGCTGGTGGCGATCGATAAGCTGCCTTTTGCGCCCCCGGATGATCCGGTACTTGAGGCGCGTTTACGTGCTTGCCGTAGCAGGGGGGGCAATCCCTTTATGGAATACCAACTGCCTGAGGCTGCAATCTCACTTAAACAAGGCTCAGGGCGTTTGATTCGTAGCGAAACGGATTGGGGGGTATTGCTGGTGGGCGATACACGGCTGGTCGATAAGCCGTATGGCAAGCAGTTATGGCGCGGGTTGCCGCCTTTTGCCCGCACTCGCTCACTAGATGAAGCTGTGGCGTTTTATCAACGCCACGCTGAGTCAACGACTTAAAACAGTCGCAGAGGGTTCCAGGCACTATATTTGCCAGGAAACCCTTGAGTAATCAAGGTGGTATTCGGAAAGTTTTGCAACAACACGCGTTCTGCATCATTACGCAGATCCGTCAGCTTGAGTTTTTCGTAAGACATCATCATGATGTAAAGTGCTTGCTCGGCCGCCGGGACGCCTTGAAAATCAGTAATCACGATCTGCGCACGATTGACCGCGGCAACGTACGCATATCGATCGTAGTAGTAGCGCGCAATCAGCATCTCGTTTTCGGCCAGGGTATTAATGAGCCATTCGACACGTTTGCGTGCATCCGTCGCATAGCGACTTTCAGGAAAACGCTCAACTAATTCGGTAAAGGCCGCATACGACTGACGCAGTGTTTTAGAATCGCGTTCGCCCGGATTTTGCCGGGTCAGATTTGAAAACACGGCGCTCGGTGGCGTAAAGTTAATTAAGCCGCGCAGGTATAAAGCATAATCTGTGGCGGGGTGATTGGCGTATTGCTGCTGAAAACGACTCAGTGTGCCCAGTGCGGGTTCGGGCTCTTTGTCTTTCCACTGACAGTAGGCCAGGTTCAGCATCGATTGCTGCGCAAACGTGCCAAAAGGAAAGCGTGTCTCAACC
>JBAXLV010000292.1:0-3961 GCA_037134635.1 Alcaligenaceae bacterium | reverse complement strand
TGAGCCCAAACGTTTATTCGCCTTGCTGCATGTCGTACTTGGCAACTTTAGCGAAGCAAAAACAGGCTATCACGCCGTGCTTGCCTTACGTCCAAACGATAGTGATGCGCTCTTTAACCTCGCCGTATGCGAAAGAGAATTGCACCACCTAGACGCTGCCATAGAGATCTACACCACTTACACCAAAGCACATCCCAATGCGGTTGAGGGTTGGGTCAATCTTGCAGAATGTCACCAACAACTTGGCCAATACCAGCAAGCCATTGCCGCAGCCGAGCGGGCCATTAAAATCACGCCCACCTCGTTTCGGCCCTGGCTGATTAAAGCTGATGCCTTGAAGGCAGCAGGGGATTACGCCGCGGCGATCCATCAATATAAAAACGCTAATCAGTGCGAGCCTAACGCCGCGTCTTACTTGGGCATGGGCCTAGCCCAGAAAGCGCTTAAACAAATACCGCAAGCTCTAGAGTCATTGACTAAAGCGCTTGGTATTGCCCAACACTTATTACCCGCTTTGATTGCGCGCGCCGAGATCTTAGATGTCATGGGCCGCTCGCAAGAAGCGTTAAACGACTATCTTGCCGCTTTAGCAATCAAGCCTGATCACGAGCAAGGCCTTAAAAATGCCTCTGGCTTACTTGTTGCGCTTAACCGCGGCACCGAGGCACTAGCTCTGTTTAACAAGGCCCTTGAAGTCTCGCCTAATCTTTTAGTCGCAAAACTAGGTTCAGCTTGGGCCACCAGCAAGATGGTGCCTCTGTGGCATGTGCCCATGATGAACGAGGCACACCGCAATGATGCCTACTACGAGGGTATCAAAACAGCGGTTAAGCCAGGCAAACTCATTTTAGAAATTGGCGCGGGATCTGGTTTGCTTTCAATGATGGCGGCCAAGCTTGGCGCCACTCAAGTCGTTGCCTGTGAAGCCGAACCCTTAGTCGCAAAAACAGCCACCGAAATTGTCAATAAAAACGGCTTTGCTGACGCCGTCACGATTCTTTCAAAAATATCTTACGACGTTGAAGTTGGCAAAGACTTACCAGAAAAAGCAGACGTACTAATTCATGAGATTTTTGATAGCGCCATCATCGGCGAACATGTACTGCCTGCTATCGAAGACGCAAAAAAACGCCTACTTAAACCCGATGCATTGATTGTGCCGCACGCGGCCAGCATCATGATTGCCTTGATGGGTGGCGAGGCTGCCGGTCAGTATCTGCGGGTCGAACACAGCCATGGTTTTGATCTTTCACACTTTAATTCGATTGCCTCGAAGAAAATCCCGTTCTATCGCGAAGATATTGCGCTGACCCCAATGAGTGCACCCGTTGATGCGTTTCGCTTTGACTTTATGAGTCAGGATTCATATCCCGCAGAAGACAAGCTTTTAGAACTTACTGCCACGACAGAGGGTCTTTGCTATGGCGTGGTGCAATGGATTCGCATCGAACTCGATGCCACCACCACTTGGGAAAACCCCCCGACTGATATTCGCTCAACCACGGCCTGGCAACGCACAATCTATCGGTTTGATCAGCCCATGCCATTAACAAAAGGCATGATAGTCAAGATTGCCGCAAGTCATGATCGCGCGTCACCCTGGTTTGACTTGGCTAAATAGTGAATTTGATCAACGCACCGCGATCCGTGCTTGTAAGCGCTTAACCAAGGTTGACGCACCAAACGAGATCAAAAAGTACACCAGCGCGGCAAAGATATACATCTCAACCAACCGGCCATCGCGTTGTGCAATCTTGCTGGCTGCACCTAAAAAATCAGTCAGCGACAACACATAGACTAGCGAAGTGTCTTGAAACAGAATAATCGATTGGGTTAACAACAATGGTGTCATCGCCCTGAAAGCCTGGGGCAACACGATGTAGCACATCACTTGGTGATAACGCATGCCCAGCGCTTGAGCCGCGGCAAACTGACCGCGCGGTACAGCCTGAATACCCGCACGCATAATCTCTGAAAAGTAAGCCGCTTCAAATAATGAAAATGTGACCAAGGCCGACATGAAGGCCCCAACAGCCATCGGCCGTTCAGAGCCCAGGATCCACTGACCAATGTATGGCAGTAAAAAATAAAACCAAAAAATAACTAGTACTAAAGGTAACGAGCGAATGATATTGACATAGGTCGCCGCAATACGCTGCAGGACAACAAATTTTGATAAACGCAAGAGGGCGAGCACCGTACCCAAGACAATGCCAGCTGCCGTCGCAAGCGCAGTGAGCATCAAAGTAAACGACATGCCCTCTTTAAAAAGATAAGGCCAAGTACGTGCGATCACATCAAAATCAAAATTGCTAAACATGGCGCGCCTTTAGTGAACGACCACGTTCGCCGACGCACCAAGGTACCCCGGTACTGCAATCGACTTCTCAAGACGACGCATCAATATCGTAACGATCATGTTCGTCAACAAATACAAGAAGGTCGCCACGGTAAACGCTTCAAAGACTTGAAACGAGAACTCTTGCATTGAGCGCGCACGCGCCGTGAGTTCCATCAATCCGATCGTGAGTGCAACCGACGTATTCTTTATCGTATTCAATAGCTCTGAAGTCAGAGGCGGAAAAATAATTCGAAACACCATGGGCATCAATACATAGCGATAGGTTTGCGCAATCGTCATCCCTAAGGCGGTACTGGCCATGCGTTGTCCGACCGGCAAAGACTCTATGCCCGTGCGTATTTGCTCAGCGACACGCGCCGACATAAATAAACCAACGCCTAACACCCCGTTATAGAACGCGGCGTTTGGTAATTGCTTGAGCCAGTTACCCAAGTGCTCGGGGACGAGCTCAGGCACAACGAAATACCACAAGAACAGCTGCACGAGTAGAGGTATGTTGCGAAAGAACTCAACATACGCATTGCCTATAATGCGACCCGTGCGGCTAGGCAGGGTACGCAAGATCCCCACCGCGACACCGAGCAGCATTGCAATCATCCAGGCGCAGAGTGCAGTGATCAGCGTCCATGCCAGGCCGGAAAGCAGCATTTCGAGATAAGTGCCCTTACCTTCAGGCGACACCTCAAACAAAATGCCCCAGTTCCACTTGTAATTCATGCAACGGTTCTCGTTTTAATAATGACGAAAATCAATAGCTCGCAGGATCAGGATTATTCGTTGGATTGGCCAACGCCTTCTTCATTTTGTCGGTCATGGGCTGATTCAACACTAGGCCTTTAGGTGGGACCGCCTTATCGAACCACTTTGAGTACAGGGCGGGCATCTCGGCAGACTTGTAGAGCTTGCTGGCCGCTGCAGTCGCTAACTTGTTAAAGGGTGCATCGTCACGCGGCATCATAAAAGCGTAAGGCTCTGGATTTGAAAGTGTGTCATCTGAAATGGCAAAATCACTGGGCTTTTTAGAACCCGCCACTAAACCAGCTAACAAAATATCGTCCATGACAAACGCAGCAGCCCGACCTGTTTCAACCATCAAGAAAGCCTCAGGGTGATCTTTGGCAGCCAAGATTGTCAAGCCCAAGTTCTGTGCTGTATTAGCTTCAGAGATCTGTTTAAGATTCGTTGAGCCAGCTGTTGACACAACTGTTTTGCCTTTTAGGCTGGCCAGATTCGTGATGCCTGAACTTTTCTTGTAAACAAAGCGCGTTGCGGTCAGATAATAAGTTGGACCAAACCCGACTTGTTTTTGACGCTCGACGTTGTTTGTTGTTGAGCCGCACTCAAGATCAATCGTGCCATTCGCAATCAGAGGGATGCGGGTCGCCGACGTGACCGGTGCAAGTTTGACCTGCAAATTCGGCAGCTTCAATTCATTTTTAATTTCGTTGACAACAAACATGCAAATATCAATTGCATAGCCGATGACCTTTTGCTGATCGTCGTAATACGAAAACGGTAAAGACGCATCGCGATGGCCTACTGTAATGGTGTTGGTATCTTTAATTTTTTTCAAGGTACCGGTCAACTCTTGCGCAAAAG
>JBAXLV010000291.1:0-3969 GCA_037134635.1 Alcaligenaceae bacterium | reverse complement strand
TGATCGATACTGCTACGCACTTTGACCGAATGTGCACCAACTAAAAGGTTATCTAGCACAGTCATACGGCCAAACAAGCGTCTGCCTTCAGGGGACATCGCCAGTCCCAGGGTCACGCGCGATGCAGCCGACTCAGCATGCAGGTCAACGCCCTGCATACGAATGGAGCCCGCCGCGACATCCACAAGCCCCATCAGCGCCTTGAGCGTTGTGCTTTTACCCGCACCGTTCGAACCGATCAAGGCAACGATTTGCCCTTCTTCTACCTCGAAACTAATCCCGCGCACGGCTTCAAGTGGGCCGTAGCGCACCGAAAGATTTTCAACCTTAAGCATGGGCATAATCAGGTGCTCCAAGATAGGCCTCAATCACCGCAGGATTTTCTCCAATTTCAGCCGGCGTACCTTCAGCAATTTTTTCGCCTTGCACCAACACCACAATACGTTCGCAGAGCTCCATAACTAAAGCCATATGGTGTTCAACCAATAAGAGTGTCAATCCTTGTTGTTGCAGATGCCTCAGTAATTTGGCAAGTTCATTACACTCTTCGTGGTTCAACCCTGCTGCGGGCTCGTCTAACAATAAAATCGTGGGCTGCGCGGCAAGCGCTACTGCGATCCCAAGCTTTTTTTGTAGCCCGTATGCAAGCGAACCCGCAGGTACGTCACGCCAACTTTGTAAATCAACCATGTGCAAAATCTTATCAATCTCGGCACTGACCTGATTCGCAGCAATAAGCTGCGTCGTCCGTCCGGCAATTTTTGCCACCGCAGTACCCGCGATGCGTGCAATCATGCCTCTATATACATTTTCGGCAACCGATACCTGTGGATAGGTCGAAGTAGATTGAAAGGTGCGCGCCAAACCCGCAACAACCACCTTGCTAGGTGGACCGCCTGCGATGTCTTTACCCGCAAAGGTAATCGTGCCAGCCGAGGGCGGCATCGTGCCACTGATGACGTTAAACGCAGTCGTCTTGCCCGCACCGTTCGGGCCGATCAAACCCACGATCTCACCGCTCGAGACCGTAAACGAAACATCATGCAAGGCAGCGAGCCCACCAAAATTCTTTGACAATCCCTCAACTCGCAATAGCTCCTGGCTCATGGTCGCGCCTTTCTAAAACTCTTTAACCACTCCATCATGCTGACTAATCCACCCGGCATAAAGCGTAGGATCAAAATCAGCGCAACGCCGTAAAAAATATTCTGCGTTTGCACCGCGCCACGAAAGAGCTCAGGGAGGGGCGTGAGCACCACCGCGCCAACCAAGGGACCCCAAATCGATCGTTGCCCCCCAATGACAAACATCGTAATGAACGCGATGGATGCAGACGTATTGAATGACTCTGGCGAGATATAGCCGATGTAACGCGCCAACAATACGCCACCCAACGCCGCGAGACTCGAACCAAGCACAAAGGCCACCAGCTGAATTTTATGTACGCTCAAGCCAGTTGATTCAGCGAGTGCTGGATTATCAGACACGGCATCAATCGCATGTCCAAAATGAGACGAGAACAATTTCTTCATCAACCAGATCGACAGCAATGCAACAGCCAAGGCTAAACCATAAAATCTAGGTCGCGTATCAAAGACAAAACCCATGATTGTTGCCGGCGCAATATTTGCGATGCCGTTTGCACCTCCGGTCAAGTCAGACCAATCCAACAAGGCTAAGCGAGTGAGCTCACCGAAGGAGAAGGTCACCAGAACAAAGTACACACCTTTGAGTCTCAAAATCACCCAACCCAACAGGAAAGACACAAAAGCCGACAACACCATCCCCGCCAAACTTGATAGCAGAATATTCCAGTTAGCCAGCGTCGCCAGTAACACCGAGCCGTAAGCGCCAATCGCCGCAAAGGCAGCGTGGCCAAACGAGCGTTGGCCACAACGTCCAATGATTGATAAGCCATTGACAATCAGAATATTCAGACAGGTAAGAATTGCCAGGTGCAAAACAAAAATGCCAGAAAACCATGGCCAGATTGCAATCACCGCAAGCACGGCTCACCAAACCCAATTTTTACGCTCTTGAGGGATCACGTTGCTCAGTAAGCTTGTCATCTCAGGCTTCTCCTCTGCCGAGTAAGCCTTTGGGTCTCAGTACAAGCATCGACATGACCACCGCAAAGATAAACATATCCGCCGTGCTGCTATCAAAGAATAAGCTTGCGTAACTTTCACACAAACCCAGCACTAAGCCTGCAAACGCGGCGCCGGGAATACTGCCTAAGCCCCCTAGCACCACCACGATGAACGCCTTCAAAAGCGGTGCCGCACCCACAAAAGGCGATACCGAAAAAATCGGCGCCATTAAAGCACCAGCGATCGAAGCCAAGCCCACGCCGAGGCCAAAACCGAGAGGATAGTAGATACGCGCTCGAATGCCTTGAATTGAGGCGATTTCAAAATCCTCAACGACGGCCCGCAGGGCCCGTCCAGGTCGTGAATAACGCAAAAAGACATAAAGCAGCGCCAACACGAGTAACGCGAAGCCCACGACATAGACGCGCGAGTTTGGTACCACAATGCTGCCGAGTTGTAGCGTTCCTTCAGCCACTGCCGGCATTGAAAGCGGATCAGGTCCAACAATAATTAACGCTACATTTTGCAAAATCATCGCAAGTCCAACTGTGACAATCATGCCGTTGAGCTCATCACGTCGAAAAGGCTGCAGGATCAACCATTCCATCAGCGCACCCAAGGCAATGGCGCCAAAAAATGTCAACGCAACTGAAACAAGAAAAGGAAGATGAAATACGCCAGTAAAAAAATATACTGTCACTGCACCCAGCATATAAAACTCGCCGTGCGCAAAATTCACCATTCGCATCACGCCAAATACCAGCGTAAAACCAACTGCCATCAATAGGTACAGCAAGCCGATGATGAGTCCGTTCATCGTTGCCTGCACTAGCAATACGCTCCAGTCCAAACTAGCTCCTTAAGTGGTACTCGGTCGGGTGGCATCTGAGCAGATCTCGAAAAACTATCGAGCGCCCAACTGTAAGATTTCAGCAGCGCCATTCACAGACGCCATATCTAAACACTTGGTTAACAAAGACTGCGCGCGTCGCTCACCCAGGACAGGCATGACCAGTTCAATAAATTTTGCAGAGAGCTGCTGATCATTCATCGGGTTGGTCACGCTACCGGTAGCATCGCGCGTAAAGTGTTCAAATTCACGACCATCTCGCAACCGAATCTTCACAATCGCCTGGTTATCTTGAAGTGCAGCATCAGTGATAGTCTCAGCACAGGCTTGTAATCTGCGAGAGTCTGCATTCATCACACTCTCTATCGTGCCTTGGGCAATCCCGGCCGAACCAAACACCAAGCTTGCGCCAACCCAGTGATACAAACTCACCTGCGCCTCTAAGACCGTATCCGGCAACTTGCGCCAACAAAGCGTGAGCGCATCGGGATGTACCTTGAGTTCAATGCGCTCAATATCTTGGTGACTGATATTGTGCGTGCGTCGCAGATGTAAACAAGCATCAATCGCTGGATGAATCACGATGCCACAGGGATAGGGTTTAAAAGCATTATTCAATGATTCATATCGATCGCCCAGATCATTACGGATCAAGCTGGCATCATGCCCACCAGTCAATGCTTGTAGTAAGCCATTACGACCGTCAATTGCGATCGCACTGCAGGCGTAATCAGCGGCCGCAAGATGCGCCGCGACCACACCATCGCGCGCGCCCAACCCCGGCGCAAACGTGATCGCCATACTGCCATGCGCTGCCCGAACGCCACCGGCTTGGCTCGCGGCCAAGCCCAACGCGTACACCATTTGTGTGTGACTTAGATTCAATAAACGACCCACTGCCGCCGACGCGCCAATGGCCCCCGACAGCCCAGTCATGTACCAACCCATGTCGGCGCCACCTGCCTTGATCGCGCAACTGACCCGACACTCAAGCTCAAGGCCAATCGCCAAGGCATTTAGCATCTGTTC
>JBAXLV010000290.1:0-3980 GCA_037134635.1 Alcaligenaceae bacterium | reverse complement strand
TGGATTCACGAGCGTTGTAAAGACGATGGGTTGGTTGCCTTGATCGACCGCGCAACGGTTAATACGACTGACGACACCGTTTGCCTTCTCAACCGTGTCGATAAAGGGCATTCGAACTTGCTTGAAACTGACAGATTCGAACTGTGAAAGCACTGAATGGCTGAAGGTTTCAGCCGTGATTCCTGTTCCATCCGAAATAATAAATACGGTACGGTCAGAGCTGGGGCTCAACATAAAAAGATGTCCAGAAAGCTATTTGTGAGTAGTATAATGCGGTGCAGCAATTTAGGATTTATTAGCGGTCTTTTGATGTCATTTAGGTCAAAAATCTTTAGCAAGTAAGGCCAGTTTGGTCAGCCTGTTGGGCATGCTGACCAAACTCGCTTTCTTATATTGTTAAAGGTGACTTTCATGTCGTATGTTGTTTCATTTGAGCAGCTCCGGATGACGGATGTTGACTCGGTCGGAGGAAAAAACGCCTCACTAGGCGAAATGATCAGCCAGCTTGCAGATGCTGGCGTACGTGTTCCGGGGGGCTTTGCCACCACGGCGCAAGCTTTTCGCGACTTTTTATCCGGTACGGGACTTGATCAACGCATTGCTGACCGCTTAACCACACTCAACCCTGAAGATGTGCGCGAGCTTGCGCTAGCGGGCGCTCAGATTCGCCAATGGATCACCGAGGCACCGTTACCTCAACAGCTTAACGACGACATCAAAGCTGCCTTTGCGAAGTTAGACGCAGACGGCCAAGGTTCGTTTGCCGTGCGCTCGTCAGCCACTGCTGAAGACCTACCTGACGCCTCGTTTGCAGGACAACAAGAAACCTTTCTGAACGTGGTTGGGTTTGATGATGTGATCGACAAGATTCGCCATGTGTTCGCGTCGTTGTATAACGACCGAGCGATTTCTTATCGCGTGCATAAGGGCTATGCCCACGCAGATGTCGCGCTTTCTGCTGGCATTCAGCGCATGGTGCGCTCTGATAAAGGCAGTGCGGGCGTGATGTTTACGCTCGATACCGAGTCAGGCTTTGAGGATGTTGTATTCATTACCTCCTCTTATGGTTTAGGTGAAACCGTTGTGCAAGGCGCGGTCAATCCAGACGAGTTCTACGTCTTCAAGCCAACCTTGGCTTCTGGCTTTTATCCAATTGTGAATCGACGAATCGGCTCAAAATTGCTGAAAATGGAATTCGACCCCCAACGGCCTGAGGGTCGAGCCGTACGTACCGTTGATGTGCCGGTGTCAGAGCGCAACCGTTTTTCACTGACCGACGACGAAGTCATTGAACTTGCACGCTACGCGGTGATTATTGAAAAGCACTATCAACGCCCCATGGATATTGAATGGGGTCGTGATGGGATCGACGGTAAGATTTACATTCTGCAGGCACGTCCTGAAACCGTGAAGTCGCAACAAGGTAAGCACGACGTGCAGTTGCGCTATCGCTTGAAAGCAACCGGCAAGGTACTGATTACAGGTCGTGCCATTGGTCAAAAAATCGGCTCGGGACGCGTGCGTATTGTGGCGGATCTGTCACAAATGGATCAAGTGCAAGCGGGAGATATATTAGTCACCGATATGACAGATCCAAACTGGGAGCCCGTGATGAAACGCGCTTCGGCCATCGTCACAAATCGTGGCGGTCGCACGTGTCATGCCGCGATTATTGCGCGCGAACTCGGTATCCCCGCTGTCGTCGGTTGCGGAGATGCGACCGATCGCTTGCTTGAAGCGCAAATGGTAACGGTGTCATGCGCTGAGGGTGACGAGGGCCGTATTTATGATGGTCTGATTGAAACCGAGGTCGAAGAGGTGCGTCGCGGTCAGATGCCCGAGATCGGTTTAAAGATCATGATGAACGTCGGGAATCCTCAGCTCGCGTTCGACTTTTCACAAATCCCAAACCATGGGGTTGGCTTGGCGCGACTCGAGTTCATCATCAATAACAATATTGGGATTCATCCTAAGGCAGTACTTGATTATCCAAATATTGACACTGAATTAAAAGTTGCAGTCGAGTCGGCTGCACGCGGTCACGCAAGCCCTCGCGCATTTTTTATTGAAAAATTGGCTGATGGTATCGCTACGATCGCTGCCGCGTTTTATCCAAAGACGGTGATCGTACGTTTGTCTGATTTCAAATCAAACGAATATCGAAAATTAGTAGGTGGTGCTCGCTACGAACCTGAAGAAGAAAATCCGATGTTGGGTTTTAGAGGTGCATCGCGTTACATTTCTGAAGATTTCGCTGAATGTTTCAAAATGGAATGTGAAGCGCTCAAGCGCGTGCGCGAGCAAATGGGATTGACCAACGTCGAAATCATGGTGCCGTTTGTGCGTACGGTTAAACAAGCCGAGCGTGTTGTCAAACTATTGGCTGGGCATGGCTTAGTTCGGGGTGAGCACGGCCTGCGCGTGATTATGATGTGCGAGGTCCCGTCTAACGCTATTTTGGCTGAAGAGTTTCTTGAGCATTTTGATGGGTTCTCGATTGGCTCGAACGACATGACTCAACTGACACTAGGACTAGACCGGGATTCAGGCATGGAGCTCTTGGCCACTGACTTTGATGAGCGTGACGCTGCCGTTAAATTTATGCTTACGCGGGCGATTCGTGCATGTTTGAAAGCAGGTAAGTACGTTGGGATTTGTGGACAAGGGCCTAGCGATCATGCCGACTTTGCGCAGTGGCTTAAAGACGAGGGAATCTTGTCACTGTCTTTAAATCCCGATACTGTTGTTGATACTTGGCAGCGCTTAACTGCTAAATAAGGCGAGAACGTTCTGTATTAAAAGCGAAGAAGCTGCGTGGTTTCTTCGCTTTTTTTGTCAAAAGTCTCAATCTCGTGTGCGCGTATCGTGCTTCATGAGACGTTCTTTTTCGCGTGCCCAGTCTTTTTCTTGCGAGGCGTCGCGCTTGTCGTGTAACTTTTTACCTTTACCCAGGCCAAAGTCGAGCTTAATGCGGCCGTTTTTGTAATGTAAATTAATAGGCACTAAGGCAAAACCACGTTGCTCAACCTTGCCGATCAGTTTGCTGATCTCTTCAGCTTTGAGCAGTAATTTACGGGTACGGGTGGCATCAGGCAAAATGTGGGTTGAAGCGGACAATAAAGGGCTAATATGCATCCCGATTAGCCATAATTCGGCCTCTAGGACAACGACATAGCTCTCTTTAAGTTGGGCTCGGCCTTCGCGAATTGCTTTGACTTCCCAGCCTTGCAGCACTAAGCCTGCCTCAAAGCGTTCTTCGATCAGGTAGTCGTGAAAAGCTTTGCGATTTTCAATAATGCTCATAGGGCCTAAGACTTCTAGTGTGATACCGGTAAAATCCCTCTATTCTATCAACCATTCCTGATTTACGATGCATTGCGTAGAGCGTTCTGTCCTAGTGCCGTTTAGTGCGAGCCAGATGTTTGAACTGGTTGCGCAGGTCGAGAGATATCCTGAGTTCATGCCCTGGTGCGGTGGGGCTGTTGTGACTGAGCGCAGCGATCAAGGTATGCAGGCTTCGATTACGATTGCCCTCGCGGGTGTTCGCCAAACGTTCACAACACGCAATCAACACGATTACCCGCATAAAATCGATTTGAAACTGGTCGACGGGCCATTTTCTGAGTTAACCGGAGAGTGGGTGTTCTTGCCACTTGCCCAAGATGCGTGCAAGGTCTTGTTCACGCTGAACTACGCGTTTTCTAGTCGCACCCTTGAGACTTTGGTCGGACCCATCTTCAATCGTATTGCGTCGAGTTTTATTGATTCGTTCACTCAACGCGCCCAAGCGATCTACGGCAATGACTGAAGTTCAACCGAATACGTTTGTACAGACGCCTGAGTCAGTTGCGCCACAGAGCGTTGTCGGCGTCGACGCCCCCGGATTGCGGATCTCGGTGTATTTTGCTCGACCAGAGCAGATTTCGTCTGTTGCACTCATCGTGCCAGCGGGCACTTGCGTGGGTGAGGCGCTCAAGTTG
>JBAXLV010000289.1:0-3983 GCA_037134635.1 Alcaligenaceae bacterium | reverse complement strand
GGTTGCTAACAACGTACCCCCGCCGGCACGATTTTCGACGATTACTGATTGCCCAAGCGCGAGGGATAGTTCTTGCGCCAGTAAACGCCCCACAATGTCTGTGGCTCCGCCTGGTGTATAGGCAATCAGTAAGCGGATGGCGCGTGTGGGGTATGCGGTCTGCGCCACACAAGGCGCGACTAAGCATATTGAAATCAGGGCGAGCCAGACGCGCCAAGCTATTTGTAAGAGGTTCATGGGTTGTTAAAAATAAAACTTCAGCATGCGCAACTGCATGTCAATGTGAGCTAGTGTCTGCGTTGAACAGAATTGGCGCGCGCGTACCCGCAGGGCCATAAAAACGTGTGGCCATTACCTGACAACGCCTAATGTAGCGATGTTCGCCTGGACCATAGTCGGCGACTGCCTGGTGCATGGTTCCAATGTTATCCCACATCAGTAGCGAGTCTTTTTTCCAGTGATAGGTGTACAGATACTGATCTTTTAATTGCAGTTCAAATAAATAATTCAGAAGCTCATCGCTTTCTTTTGATGAGAGTTCATTGATCTTTATGGCATACCCCGGGTTTGCGTAGAGCACTTTTTCTTGGGTAATCGGGTGCGTTAAAAACACAGGGTGCACGGCTGGTGGGCGCATGCTCTTTTCTTTTTCGCTAAGCGGCGGACGTGTGCTGCCGGGCCGACTGCGCATCAGATCCCAAAATTTATTGAAATCATGGGTAATTGTTTTATCGGCGAGTCGTGCTTTTAATTCTTCAGGGATATCTCTGTAAACTGCGCGCGTGTTACGAAATTGTGTCGCACCCAAGGGTTTGCCATCGCGCTGTGGTATCACCGTGCCATGTAAAACGTTGGCGAAGGCAATGACGTTCGCATAAGACATGTCGGTATGCCAGGATTGTCCGGCATCTTTCAGGCCAAGCGGTTTACCCTCTTGCACCATGTTCGACAAAATCATGACTTCCGGAAACCCCTCTGCCTGTGAACGGCCTCCGGGGCTGACATACAGCTCGCCAAAACGCTGACTAAATGCTTTCAGTTGAGCGGTTGTAAGTGTTTGGTTAGGAAACTCTAGAACGCCGTGTGTGCCCAGTGCTCGTATTAACGTGTCAACCTGCGTGTCGGTTAAGGCGATACTGAGGTCTAGGTCTTGTACTTGCGCGCCTAGTATTTCATTTGTTGGAATAAATTTCATGTGGCCAGGATCCAAAGGAATCGCGTAGTGTCGACTTATACGGCGGGACGCTTGCGATGCCAATCGGTGTCGCGCTGAAAGGCATCGGCAACTTTAAGGATGGTTGCTTCTTCGAAGTGACGCCCGACTAACTGGAAGGCAAGAGGCATCTGGATGCTTGAAATGCCTGCGGGTACGCTGATCGATGGAAAACCAAGATAATTGATTGCGCGATTGGCATAGGTTAAGCCACTGATCGTGGCTAAGACTTCGTCAAGCGTACCGATTGTGGTGGCAGCAATGCTAGGGGTTTGTGCAATAAAAATCGGTATATGCACAACGTCGCAATTGGCAAAGCACGTATTGAGATAATCTTGAATCAATGCATGGCGCGCATCGAGTGCTTCGCGGTAGCGAATGGCGGTATGCGTGAAGCCCGGTGCAGTACGTGCGATAACCTGCGAACCATATTTGTCTCGGCGTGTTTCGATCCAACGGTGATGAACGGTTGCAGCCTCAACCGTCAGAATCACGGCAGTGTGTTCGTGAATTTTTGCCATGTCTGGGACGTTTACATTCACTAAAATAGCACCACGTGCTTTCAAAACATCTAAGCTTGCCTGTAAAGCTGCAGCGACTTCAGGATCAAGATTTTCACGGTAATAGGCGTCTGGCACGCCAATGCGCAAGCCTTTAATGTCGCCATCCAAACCCGCTTCATAGTCTTGATTGTTGCGCGTTGTGCACCATGGGTCATCTGAATTGGGTCGACTTAGGTGTGTCAGCATACGTGCGCAGTCGCGTGCGCTCTGTGCCAGAGGCCCGACGCAATCCAGCGTGTGCGAAAGCGGAAACACCCCGTCAAAACTGACGCGACCTGCGGTGGGTTTGATCCCAGTTACGCCGCACATGGCAGCGGGGTGCCGGATTGAGCCGCCAGTATCGCTACCGATTGATCCAAAGATCAAGCGCGCGGCCACCGCGATACCCGAGCCACTAGAAGAGCCACCGCAGGCATAGGCTGCGTTCCAGGGATTGAGCCCGTGCTCGTAATGTGCGTTAAAGCCAGTTGGGCTCATGGCAAACTCTGCCATGTGTAGCGCCCCTAAGTTGACTTGCCCGGCGGCCTCGAGCTCGTTGATGACCCAGGCATTTTTTTTGGCGATATTGCCACGCAAAATTTTTGAGCCTACATGCATTTCGCGACCAGCGACTTCGACGAGATCTTTGTGTGCCAACGGGACGCCATGCAAGGGTGCAAGCTGAGCGCCGCGCGCTTGAGCTGCATCGAGTTCGCGCGCCCGGGCAAGGGCCGACTCGTGATCGATGCGAAACACTGCGTTGAATTTACGACCGATGGTGTCGAGCCGACCGAGTGACCAGGCGGTGATCTCTTGCGAGCTAAATTTTTTGGAGGCAATGCCTTGTGCAACACCGATTAGATCTAACTCTTCAAAATTACTCATCCTCAAGCCCCTAGATTCAGCAAATTTGTTGGCAACAGGCTGTCAAGGTAACGGGACTGAGGATATTTGTAAAGTAATAGCCGTATTGCTTATATACAAATGACAATACTGTTGTTCTAAATAAAGCGGTCAGTCGTTACGATAGCTTCATTGGCTGCGAACCCTTATTTTTGAGCAGTTTGCGTGCCCTCAAGGACGAATCATCATGCAATCCAAACGCTATCTGCAGAACATCTTTCGCGTCGTTGCGGTGGCCAGCATGTTGTATGCGCTGACGTTGATTGCCGATACCGCCCGCGCTTCGACGCTTGTTATGCCTGCCAGCGAGCTCGCGAGCCATCCGATCCGGCCTGATAATAGCCGTTGAATGGTTCAAGAATTTCAGCAGAGAGTGTCGCTGTTCCGGGGTCTGGAATATGAAAATGTGTAAAGCCCACACGACGCAGTAAAAAGACCAGTTCTTGATTGATGTCGCCTAGGGCGTGTAATTCACCGCTATAGCCGATTTCGCGTAGACGCGAGGCGATTGAGTACGAACGACCGTCTGTGAACTTGTCAAAGCGTATGCCAATCGCGCTTTGTTCAGAATGCGTCGCTAAAATATTTCTTAAGTAATCTGTGTGTGTACCTGGCTCTGTGCGATTGAATATGGTGTCGGTGTCGAAGATCAGATCAAGTTGCGGCGCGGCGTGAACGCGTTGACCGGTCGAGTCAAAAACCTGAGAAGGTGCGAGTGCTTGTGTCGTGTTCATTGAAATTTAAAGTTTTTTGATTAGCCGAAGGCATGCTGAGAGTGCGGCAGATTTTGGCTCTCTAAAACAGTATCTGTTGGCGTGGTTGTATGAATATTTGCCAAGGCAAGCGCGTCCCCCACCAGTAGAGAAACGGGCCCTTCAAACTGAGGTAAACCTTGTTGTGCAACCTCAAATAAGGTGTGCTTCAGGCGTTGCCCAGCGCGGCTAGCGTTTTCAACGATGCAAATGGGGGTATTTTTTGATTTGCCTGCCGCAATCAAGGTTGCACAGATTTCTTGAGCGTGTGCGCTAGCCATATACAGCACGGCGGTTTGAGCCGCCATCGTTGCAGCAAGCCACTCGTTTTCTCGGTTGGTTTCGTATTTGCCCAGCCGAGGCGTCACAAACACAACACTGCGTGACTCGCCGCGCGAGGTCAAACTCGTTTGTAAATCGGCTGCGGCAGCACAAGCGGCCGTCACGCCCGGAATAATTTCGATATCAATCTTTGCTGCACGACAAGCCTGTAGCTCTTCGGTCAGGCGTCCAAAAATTGAGGGGTCTCCCCCTTTTAAGCGCACAACGTTTAAGCCTTGTTTGGCAAGCGCG
>JBAXLV010000288.1:0-3993 GCA_037134635.1 Alcaligenaceae bacterium | reverse complement strand
CAAATGCGCCAATCCAAGAATAGGCCTCAAATCCAGGATAGCCAGATTCTGCAATCGTCGGCAAATCAGGTAGCGCTTGCGCACGTTTAAGTGTGGTCACAGCAATAGCACGCAACTTACCGGCTTTAATGAAAGGCATCGCCGAGGGCATTGAGTCAAACATTAATTGAACCTGCCCGCCCACCAAGTCCGCCAATGCGGGGGAGCTTCCTTTGTAGGGAATATGTTGCATCTCGATACCCGCCGCAACCTTGAAAGATTCACCTGCCAAATGCTGGGCTGAAGCGCTTCCAGAAGACGCAAAATTCAGCTTGCCCGGATTCTTTTTGCCGTATTCAACCAAATCTTTAATTGAATGCACGGGCAAGCTGTTTGGCACGACCAACACGAGTGGTACAGCCGCCAACTGTGTGATCGGCACAAAATCTTTGAGTGCATCAAAACGCATATCAGGATACAGGTGCGGGTTGATCACATGCAGCGAGGCATTGGCCAAAAATGTATAGCCATCAGGTTCGGCCCGCGCCACCAACTCAGCACCGATCATGCCACTGGCGCCTGGCTTGTTATCGACCACAATCGATTGGCCGAGTGTTTTACTCATTTCTGCAGCCACCACCCTAGCCGTTAAATCGGTTGGCCCACCTGGTGGATACGGCACAACCATCCGAATCGCTTTGTTGGGATAGGCCGCAGCTTGGGCAGTCGCGTTGGGTGCACAGACAGCAGCAAAGGTAGAGACGACCAAGGTCGCAAACGCTATCCGCCATACAGAGCCAAGCGTATTGAAATTATTCATGTGGTTTAGCCTGGGTAACAACGCCGGTTTTGAGTAATTGTTCAATGGCCTCAGCACTGACACCCGCTTGCGTCAATACTTCGATCGAGTGTTCGCCAACACGCGGAGCACTCGTAACAGGACGATGCAAAGGATGCGATGGCAAACCGATATAGGGCAAGGTGCCGACACCGGCTTGTTCGAGTTGTTGCGCCAAACTTAAATGCACCGCTTGAGGGTGCTCTAGCACTTCGGTGTAATTGCGAACCTGTGCATGCAAAACATCATGCTTTTGAAATAACGCGACCCAGTGTGCTGTCGTATGTTGTTTAAGCATCTGCGCCATATCAGCGTGCAGGGTTGCTCTGTTTTCAAAGCGGATGGCGTTTTCAACATAACGAGGATCGGTGATCCATTCTTCGTGACCAAAGGCTTTGCTGACACGATGAAAATGTTCGGTGTTCACTGTCACAACAGAAATCGTGCCATCTGCAGTTGCAAATACGGCGTTTGGCGCACTCACCGCACCAAAAGGACGTTTGCCCGCAATCGCTTGCTCGATAAAACAGGCACCCTGCAAAGCCGCACAGGCCTCAAACAAGCTCACTTGTACGTGCGTAC
Organism: Alcaligenaceae bacterium; assembly: GCA_037134635.1. GTDB lineage: Bacteria > Pseudomonadota > Gammaproteobacteria > Burkholderiales > Burkholderiaceae_B > Zwartia. Next base: position 2,594 of record JBAXLV010000288.1, on the reverse strand, counting down.
CCCGTTGATGCGCTAAACGCTGATACAACGCGGTAGCGGCGCCTTGCGACGCATACAAACCCGTCGTGACGTCAGCCGCTAATAAGCCGATACGTCTGGGAACACCATGCTCGTCTTGATTGGAAAACATTAACCCGCTATCGGCCTGCATCACAGAATCAGTAGCAGGCGCATCAGCATAGGGCCCATCCTGACCGTAGCCACTCACCGACACATATACAAGATCTGGTTTGATTTTTGACAGCGCGGCATAGCCAACACCCAAGCGATCAGCAACGCCCGGGCGAAAGTTTTGCACAATCACATCGGCTTGCAACGCTAACTGCAGCAGTATTTTTTTACCCGCTTCCGTACGGGCATCAAGCGCCAAGGCTTGCTTGCCTGCATTGAACTGAATGGCATGCGCACTCAAATCACCTTTGGCCGCACCAATAAAGCGGATCCAATCACCAGAAGGCGGCTCGACCTTGATAACGTGAGCGCCTTGCTGCCAAAGGATGTGGGCGCAGTAAGGCCCCGCGATCCCTTGGCTAATATCTAAAACTCGAATACCTGCATAGGGAAGCGGAGTAGTCGTCATATCTATTTGAGTGATTGATGGAGTTCTTGCAACGAATATACGGTAATCCCAAGCCCTTCTCGCAAGTACTGCATGCCTTCGACTGCGGCGCGCGCGCCCGCAATCGTGGTGTAGTAAGTCACACGTGCGGCGAGCGCTTGGGTACGAATTGCCCGAGAATCGGTAATGGCATTGCGTCGCTCTTCAACCGAATTAATCACCAGCGACACTTCACCGTTTTTAAGCATATCAACAATATGCGGACGACCTTCTGCCACCTTGTTGACCACCACGACGGGAATGCCGGCTTCTTTAATCGCGGCAGCGGTACCGCGCGTTGCCACCACTTTGAAGCCTAAGCCATGCAAGCCACGCGCCACTTCAACGGCTTTTGGTTTATCTTGATTTTTGACGCTAATAAACGCAGTGCCCGACTCGGGCAAATTCACGCTCGCTGCCATTTGTGATTTAACAAAGGCTTCACCAAAGGTAACACCCACACCCATGACTTCGCCAGTCGACTTCATTTCAGGGCCCAAAATCGTATCTACGCCTGGAAACTTCACAAACGGAAACACGGCCTCTTTCACTGAGAAGTAATGCGGGACAACTTCTTTGGTAATACCCTGAGACGCCAAGGATTGTCCGGCCATTGCACGCGCAGCAATCTTGGCCAGCTGCAGGCCTGTCGCTTTAGACACAAACGGCACTGTGCGAGATGCGCGCGGGTTAACCTCTAACACGTAAACATCGCCTTTTTGCACCGCGAACTGAACGTTCATTAACCCCGAAACGTTTAAGGCGCGCGCCATCAACGCAGTCTGCCGTTTGATTTCGGTGGTCATCTCAGTAGACAGTGAAAATGGCGGTAAGCTGCAGGCCGAATCACCCGAATGTACGCCTGCCTGCTCGATGTGTTCCATCACACCGCCGATAAATACCTGTTGCCCGTCACACAAACAATCGACATCAATCTCGATGGCGTCATTTAAAAAGCGATCGAGCAGCACCGGTGAGTCGTTACTGACTTTGACGGCCTCGCGCATATAGCGCTCGAGATCACCTTGTTCGTGCACGATCTCCATGGCCCGACCACCCAGCACATAGCTTGGACGAACGACCAGGGGATAACCGATTTCTTGCGCATGTGCCAAGGCCTCGCTTTCGGTGCGCGCGGTACGGTTAGGCGGTTGACGCAAGTTCAGCTTGGTTAACAACTTTTGAAAACGCTCACGATCTTCAGCAACGTCAATGGACTCTGGGCTGGTGCCAATGATTGGCACACCATTGGCTTCAAGTGCACGAGCAAGTTTCAGTGGAGTTTGACCGCCATACTGAACGATCATGCCCACGGGCTTTTCGATGTGTACGATCTCGAGTACGTCTTCAAGTGTGACCGGTTCAAAATACAAACGGTCAGAGGTATCGTAATCCGTCGAGACAGTTTCAGGATTGCAGTTGATCATGATGGTTTCAAAACCATCTTCGCGCAACGCCAAGGCAGCATGCACGCAGCAATAATCGAACTCGATACCTTGACCGATTCGGTTAGGACCGCCGCCGAGCACGATAATTTTTTTACGATCGGTAGGCTTCGCTTCGCATTCTTGTTCGTAGGTCGAATATAAATACGCCGTATTCGTTGCAAACTCTGCCGCGCAAGTATCGACACGCTTAAACACGGGGCGCACATTGAGCTGATGGCGCAGCTTACGCACTTCGGCCTCAACGGTATCTAACAAAAAAGCTAGGCGGCGATCTGAGAAGCCTCGGCGTTTTAATTGCCACAGGGTGTCGTAATCCAAGTCGGCAATCGTACGCTGCTCAAGGGCTAATTCAATATCGACGATTTCTTTAATCTGCGCCAAAAACCACGGATCAATTTTGGTCAGCTGATGCACTTCATCCATCGAGAAGCCTTGCGCAAAGGCATCACCTACGTACCAAATACGCTCAGGGCCTGGCTCACCCAGTTCAATTTGAATTTTTTCACGATCGGTCGTTTTTTGGTTTAAGCCATCTACACCAACTTCTA
>JBAXLV010000287.1:0-3996 GCA_037134635.1 Alcaligenaceae bacterium | reverse complement strand
GCCTTGAGGCATCCGGGTAGTCAAAGCCCAGCGTGGACAAAGAGTCTAGGACGCGAAAACTCCCTTGGTTTTTGCCGTAAAGGGTCTCAATCCCAATGATGGCTGCAATGATGTTTTGTGGCACGCCGTAGCGGGCCGTTGCGCGGTCTAACTCGGCCGCGTGCTGCTTCATAAAGGCTTGGCCTTGGGCGATCAGAATTGGTTCGACAACACGTCCACGGTACGTTGCCCAACTGCGCGGTGCGCGCGTTTGACCGGGGGCCACAGGCGCCACAATGCGTGCAACCGTAGGGTTATAGCGCGCCTCGTCAAGCAGCTTCAAAACCTTGGGCTCGGGCAGCTTTCGCTGTGCGGCTAATTCAACGCCAAAGCGTTGCATGGTTGCGCGACGGGCACTTTCGGTTTGGGGGCGAGAAACAGGATCAAAACGACTGCTCGCGCCTGCAGAGCCGCTTGCAGTCGTACCTCCGGATCCCGCTGAGCTAGAGCCTGCTGTGACGCCTGGTGTGGTGCCTGAACTAGTGCTTGAAGCGGTGCCTGTTTTCGAGTTTGCGTCAGTCTCAGGGGCTTTGTTCGGCCCCGAAGGGGGCGTCGCACAGCCGCACAGGATTGCCGTCAGCAAACTTAATTGAACTAGGCGTCGGGGGTAAGGCATGAACATTTCCTTATGAAATCAGCCGTTATCATACCGATTGCCTGAGACTGAGCGCGAGTTCCGGTAGAATCAGAGGTTGATTGTCGGGCGTCAGACCCGATTGAGCTGTATTTTTAATATCTGGAGATCGCTGGATGAAAGTGCTTGTTCCTGTAAAGCGCGTCGTAGACTACAACGTCAAAGTACGCGTGAAGTCGGATCAGACGGGCGTTGATATTGCTAATGTCAAAATGTCGATGAATCCCTTCGATGAAATCGCCGTTGAAGAAGCGACCCGTTTAAAAGAAAAGGGTGCTGTCACTGAAGTCATCGCGGTGTCTTGTGGTGTTGCGCAGTGCCAAGAAACGCTGCGCACTGCCATGGCAATTGGGGCAGATCGCGGCATTCTGGTGCAAACAGATGTTGAGCTGCAGCCACTGGCCGTCGCCAAGTTGCTCAAGGTGTTGGCTGAAAAAGAACAGCCTCACTTAATCATCTTGGGTAAACAGGCGATCGACGACGACTCAAATCAAACCGGTCAGATGCTTGCCGCTTTGCTGGGTTGGTCGCAGGCAACGTTTGCGAGCAAGATCGAACTGGGCGAGGGCGTTGCGCGTGTCACGCGTGAAGTCGACGGCGGGCTTGAAACAATCGAACTTAAGCTGCCTGCGATTGTCACAACTGACCTGCGTTTGAACGAGCCACGCTATGTGACCTTGCCAAACATCATGAAAGCCAAGAAAAAACAGCTCGATACCGTTACGCCTGAGTCGTTAGGCGTTGATGTAACCCCTCGGCTTAAAACCTTGAAAGTTGTTGAGCCTGCTGCGCGTTCAGCTGGAATCAAAGTTCAAGACGTTGCTGCCCTGGTCGACAAACTCAAAAATGAAGCAAAGGTGGTGTAACCATGTCAATACTTGTCATCGCTGAACACGATAATGTTCAACTAAAAGGCGCAACACACAATGTTGTGGCAGCGGCCACAAAAATTGGTGGTGATATTCATGTGCTGGTTGCGGGTGCCAACGCACGTGCGGTTGCCGAGCATGCTGCAAAAATTACAGGCGTTTCAAAAGTGCTGCTAGCCGAGTCTCCTGAGCTAGCAGATAGCCTGGCCGAAAACGTAGCGCAACAGGTATTGGCCCTAGCCGGTGGCTATAGCCATATTTTGTTTGCAGCGACCGCTTCAGGCAAAAACGTTTCGCCGCGCGTGGCAGCCTGTTTAGATGTTGCCCAGATCTCAGAAATTCAGGCAGTAGATTCACCCGATACATTTCAGCGTGCGATCTACGCTGGCAATGCGATTTCAACGGTTCAGTCTAGCGATGCCGTGAAGGTGATCACCGTGCGCACAACCGGTTTTGATGCGGCGCCTGAGGGTGGCAGTGCGACCATTGAGGCGATCACTGCCTCAGCTGGCGCCGGCTTATCAACCTTCATTGGTCGCGAAGTAGCCAAGAACGATCGCCCAGAACTCGCGGGCGCGCGTATCGTCGTTTCAGGCGGACGTGGCATGGGTAGTGCTGAAAACTTTAAAATCCTAGATCCGCTCGCCGACAAACTTGGCGCAGCCTTGGGCGCTTCGCGTGCCGCCGTTGATGCAGGCTATGCACCCAACGATTGGCAGGTTGGTCAAACAGGCAAAATCGTGGCGCCTCAGTTGTATGTCGCGATTGGCATTTCGGGTGCGATTCAACATCTGGCTGGCATGAAAGATTCAAAGGTCATTGTTGCTGTGAATAAAGACACCGAAGCGCCAATTTTTGGCGTGGCAGATTACGGCTTGGTTGCAGATTTGTTTCAGGCTGTGCCTGAGCTTGTCACCGCGTTATAAGCTTCACCCAGGTATGGCACAAGCTATCCCAACCCCGTCCTTGTGACGGGGTTTTTTGTTTGATTGGGCAAATGAGATCACGTTTATGACCTATCGCGCACCTGTTGATGATTTTCGTTTTGTGTTCGAGCATATTGCTGGCGTGGGTAAGCTGTTAAAGCTAAACGCCTTTTCTACGCTTGAGCCTGATTTGATTGAAGCGGTTCTTCAAGAGAATGCTAAGTTCACGGCCGAAGTCGTAGCGCCAACCAACTGGGATGGCGATCAACATCCGCCTTCTCATAAAAACGGTGTGGTGACGATGCCCGCCTCGTTTCAACTCGCTTTTAAACAATTTGTAGAGGGTGGTTGGCAGGGTCTTCGCCATCCTGAAAAATGGGGGGGGCAGGGGCTGCCGAAACTATTGTCAACTGCGACGACAGAAAATCTCTTTGCGGCAAACGTTGCATTTTCACTATGCCCTTTACTAACGGATGGTGTGATTGAGGCGCTGCTATTGTCGGGCTCGGATAAGCAGCAAAAGCTCTATATCGAAGCCTTAGTGCAGGGGAAGTGGACCGGCACCATGAACTTGACAGAGCCGCAGGCCGGTTCTGATTTGTCGTTGGTGAACACGCGAGCGGTCGCACAAGCGGATGGTACCTATCGTTTATTTGGGCAAAAAATATACATCACGTTTGGCGAGCACGATCTTGCTGAAAATATTGTGCATTTAGTGTTGGCACGCATGGCCGACGCTCCGCCCGGTGTCAAGGGCTTGTCTCTGTTTGTGGTACCTAAAGTTTTAGTGAACGACGATGGCACTCTGGGTGCGCGCAATGATGTTTGGTGTGCATCGATCGAACACAAGTTAGGGATTCACGGCAGCCCGACAGCAGTCTTGTTGTTTGGTGACGATAAAGGCGCGGTCGGTGCGGGCGCCATTGGTACGCTTGTCGGTCAAGAAAATCGTGGCCTTGAGTACATGTTTATTATGATGAATGCTGCGCGCTTTGCGGTAGGTGTGCAGGGCATTGGCGTGAGTGAAGCGGCGACCCAAAAAGCCCGAGCGTACGCACGCGACCGCGTGCAAAGTCGTGCGATTGAAGGGTCGGCGGCTGCCGTACCCATTATTCAACATCCGGATGTGCAGCGTATGTTGTCAACAATGCGTGGGCTCACAGAAGCGGCGCGTTCGATTGCCTGTGTCGCAGCAGTCGCTGACGATTTAAGCGTCGAGCATACTGACCCTGAAGTGCGCCGCGCCAATCAGGCGCTCTACGACTATTTGGTGCCGGTTGTGAAGGGATTTTCAACCGAGTGCGCGCTTGAGGTCACCTCGCTGGGCGTGCAGGTTCATGGGGGGATGGGTTTTATTGAAGAAACCGGTGCCGCACAGTTTTATCGCGATGCCCGTATCCTGACGATCTACGAAGGGACGACAGCGATTCAGGCCAATGATTTGGTTGGACGCAAAACCCTACGTGACGCCGGTGCCACCGCGCTGGGTCTGGCACAGTCAATGCAACAACCGCTCGATGCACTTGAG
>JBAXLV010000286.1:0-4001 GCA_037134635.1 Alcaligenaceae bacterium | reverse complement strand
GGAGGACAGCGCTTAGTAGCAGACCGCGCAAAAGATGCGAACCGCCGGCGGGCGGGGCAGACGTGCCTAGACTGCTTGAGGCGAATGCCTCGGCGGTGACCAGGTCGTTGGGTTGACTCATTAGGCGATAATCCTGTGTAACTGGCTCGTGCTCACAACCCGTCGCGTTTAAACTTGGGGTCGCGAAACGCTTTGCATTGGGTTTGCGTATGATGTGAGGCAACGCCAATGCAAGAAAACAACAATTTTAGCTGATTTTGGCTGATCGAGTCTTTTTTTATTCTGTTTAATACACTTAGTGGCTTATTTCTGATATGTCAATACAAAAATACACGATTACTCAAGAAACTGAAGCCCATTTACGCGTCGCCTTGCGTGGCTGTGACGAGCTGTTAGTTCAAGCCGAATTCGTCCAAAAATTGGCGCGCAGTCAGGCCACGGGTGTTCCGCTCAGAATCAAGCTTGGTTTAGACCCTACGGCGCCTGATATCCACCTTGGCCATACCGTCGTGCTGAACAAAATGCGTCAGTTACAGGATATAGGGCACCAGGTCATCTTTTTGATCGGTGATTTCACCTCGATGATTGGGGATCCGTCGGGCCGCAACACAACCCGGCCGCCGCTCACCCGCGAGCAAATCGCCGAAAACGCTAAAACCTACTATGCGCAGGCTAGTTTGGTGCTCGATCCAGCCAAAACTGAAATTCGCTACAACTCTGAGTGGTGCGACCCGTTGGGTGCGCGCGGGATTATTCAACTGGCCTCGCGTTATACCGTCGCCCGCATGATGGAGCGTGACGATTTCACTAAACGTTATAAGGGTGGGGTGCCGATTTCGGTGCACGAATTTTTATACCCGTTGATGCAAGGCTACGACTCGGTAGCGCTGAAATCGGATCTTGAGCTCGGCGGTACCGATCAAAAGTTCAACTTGTTGGTAGGACGCGAACTGCAAAAAGAATACGAGCAAGAGCCACAATGCATTCTGACGATGCCTTTGCTTGAGGGCACCGACGGCGTCGAAAAAATGTCGAAATCCAAAAATAATTACATTGGGATCGGCGAAGCGCCGGACTCGATGTTTGGCAAACTGATGTCAATTTCGGATACCTTGATGTGGCGTTATTTTGAGTTGCTCTCCTTTGACAGCCTCGAAGATATCGCCAAGTTGCGGGCCGAAACCGAAGCCGGACGCAACCCACGCGACGCCAAAGTCCAGCTTGCTCAAGAGATCATCACTCGTTTTCATTCAAAGCAAGCGGCGCAAGAGGCACTCGCCAATTTCGAGGCGCGGTTTCGAGACGGCGCCGTTCCAGAGAACATGCCCGAAATGACCCTGGCGGGCGCCCCGATGGGTGTGCTCAAGGTGCTGCGTGAGGCCGGGTTGGTGGCCTCGGGTGCCGAGGCTCAGCGAAATGTTGAGCAGGGGGGGGTCAAAATCGATAGCGTCAAGGTTGAGGACAAGGGTTTGCAGCTTGCTGCAGGTACCTACGTGATTCAGGTCGGCAAGCGCAAATTTGCGCGCGTGACACTTAATTAACCAGACTCGGGAGGCATCGCAAAGCCTGTTGCGGGTCGAACAGACTTGTCTGGCCCGGTCTCTCCCGCGAGACGAGGCTAGGCACAGTACACTATAGCCATCCAAATTTGCCTGTTTGCTAGGAATCTTATGTTTGACCGTAAATTGACCCTTGATCGCGTTGACCCGGCCGTTTGGGCCGCCATTCAACAAGAAGACACTCGGCAAGAGCAACACATTGAGCTGATTGCCTCTGAAAACTATGCCAGCCCCGCGGTCATGCAGGCGCAAGGCAGTCAAATGACGAACAAATACGCCGAAGGATATCCCGGTAAACGTTATTACGGTGGTTGTGAGTATGTGGACATTGTCGAACAACTGGCGATTGACCGTTTAAAGGCGTTATTTGGCGCCGAGGCGGCCAATGTGCAACCAAACTCAGGCTCGCAAGCCAATCAGGCTGTGTATCTGGCGTGTTTAAAGCCGGGCGATACGGTGTTGGGGATGAGTTTGGCTGAAGGCGGTCACTTAACGCATGGCGCGAGCGTGAACTCTTCGGGCAAGCTGTATAACTTTCATCAATACGGGTTAGACGCGAACGAAGTGCTCGATTACGCAAAAGTCGAGCAACTCGCCAAAGCACACAAACCAAAATTGATTGTGGCGGGTGCATCGGCGTATTCGTTGCGAATGGATTTTGAGCGTTTTGCGCGCATCGCCAAAGACAACGGCGCTTTGTTGCTGGTTGACGTCGCACACTACTCAGGTCTCGTGGCGGGTGGTGCTTATCCTAACCCAGTCCCGCACGCAGACTTTGTGACCTCGACGACGCATAAGTCGTTGCGCGGTCCGCGCGGGGGCGTGATCATGATGAAAGCCGAACACGAAAAAGCGGTGAACTCGGCGATATTCCCAGGCATTCAGGGTGGCCCGCTGATGCATGTGATTGCAGCCAAGGCTGTGGCGTTTCACGAGGCTTCAACGCCTGAATTTAAAGCGTATGCGGCTCAGGTGGTTAAGAATGCGCAGGTGTTGGCACAAACGTTAGTCAAACGTGGTTTGCGGATTGTCTCCGGACACACTGAAAGCCATGTGATGTTGGTTGATCTGCGCGCCAAAGGTGTAACGGGTAAAGAAACTGAGGCGGCGTTGGGACAAGCACATATTACCGTCAACAAAAATGCGATTCCCAATGATCCTGAAAAACCTTTTGTGACCAGTGGTATTCGTTTAGGAACGCCCGCGATGACCACGCGTGGCTTTAAAGAAGCTGAGGCTGAACTCACGGGTAACTTGATCGCAGATGTTCTGGATAATCCGCGCGACGAAGCCAACATCGCCTCCGTACGTGCGCGTGTCAATGCATTGACCGCGGGCTTTCCGGTTTACCGATAATCAGCAAGCGGCTTCAGGCTGCTTGCATTGTTTCTTAACCAAGGCATCGAATGAAGTGTCCCTTTTGCGGGCATCCCGACACGCAGGTGGTCGACTCACGTGGGGCCGACGAAGGCGATTTTATTCGCCGTCGTCGCCGTTGCGTCGATTGCGATCGTCGGTTCACGACTTACGAGCGCCCTGAGCTTTCAATGCCTTCGGTGGTCAAGCGTAACGGCAGTCGGCATGATTACGAGGCCAGCAAATTGCGCGCGAGCTTGTCGCTTGCGTTACGCAAACGCCCGATCAGCACTGAAGAGGTCGACGCGGTTGTGATGCGTATTGAAGACAAATTATTGACAAGCGGTGAGCGCGAAGTTTCTACCGAATTTTTGGGTGAGCTTGTCATGGCCGAACTTAAAAAATTAGACAAAGTAGCTTACGTACGCTTTGCTTCTGTTTACAGAAGTTTTGAGGATATTGGTGAGTTCGTCGCGGCCATTCGTGAAATGCAGGGCCCACCATTGCGACGCAAAACATGAATCAGCCTTATCCGCGCGGGATTGATACGCGTAATCCTGATCAAGACGTTTTTTTTATGCGTCAGGCACTCGCCTTGGCCGAGGGCGCGTTGTATGTGCCTTCGCCTAACCCGCGCGTCGGCTGTGTGATTGTTCGCGAAGGGCAAGTATTGGGCAGTGGCGCCACGCAAGTCGTGGGCAGTCATCATGCTGAAATCATGGCGTTAAACGACATGGTTGCTAAAGGTTTTAATGCGCATGGCGCCACGGTGTACATCACACTCGAACCGTGTAGCCACCATGGTCGTACACCGCCTTGTGTGGATGCCTTAATTGCCGCTAAGCCCAAGCGTGTTGTGTTTGCGCATTTTGACCCGAATCCAAGCGTGGCAGGTCGCGGTATGCGTGGCTTGCGCGAGGCGGGTATTGAAGTCAATGTCGGGGTTTGTGCGGATCAGGCGCTTGAATTGAATCCGGGTTTTGTTTCACGCATGACGCGTGGTTTGCCCTATGTGTGGATGAAAACCGCGGCATCGCTTGATGGTCGCACCGCCTTACTCAACGGTGTGTCGCAGTGGATCACCGG
>JBAXLV010000285.1:0-4013 GCA_037134635.1 Alcaligenaceae bacterium | reverse complement strand
AGCCGGCACGGTTTGCGCCTTAGGCTGTAAGGCAAGCGTCATCAATAACAACACAAAAATAGGCGTCAGCGTCAGGCGTAGTAATTTCATGGGCGGGCTGCAAAAGTAAATGATTGGATTTGAACGCTTCAATCTCTTGGTATCCACGGCATTTTGAGCGATACTCAAGCGGCCTTATATTCTAAAACCTGATTGGCCGGAGATACACATGATTTTAGTTGGACGTTACGCCTCCCCTTTTGTTCGTCGCGTAGGCATTGTTCTACATACGCTTGGCACGCCTTTTGAACATAAAGGCTTATCCACGGCCACCGATTTAGCTGCGATCAAGGGCTACAACCCAATCGCGCGCGTGCCCGCCGTCATGCTCGATAATGGCGAGAATCTGATGGAAAGCGCCGCAATCATCGACGCCATCCTTGACATGACGCCTGGTCAAAAACTGCTGCCAACCACGGGTGCTGCACGTCGCCATGTGCTGCAACACTGCGCCATCATGTGTAGCGGCTTAGATAAAGCAATTCAATACATCTACGAACCCAGACGCCGTCCTGCAGAAAAAGTACATCAACCGGTACTCGATGGCTTAGCTGAACAAATCACTGCGAGCCTGACTATGCTCGAGGCCTTGGCAGCCAAAGGCACGTTTGTGGGTGGTGCACAAGCAAATCTTGCTGATATTACCGTTGCGGTAGGCTGGTTCTTTATGCACAGAAGCATGCCTCAAATTGCCGTTGCCAGCCAATTTCCAAACCTGGTCGCGCTGTCAGCCCGGTGTGAAACCTTACCCGCATTTCAAGCCTGTCAGCTTGAAGGATAAAGTCAGCGGCGCCCTGTTCGGGCGGCGGCATCTGATTCACCCTCAATGAAAGTAAAGATTTTTCATGGTTGGTGGATGGTGGCCGGCTGCCTGCTTGTAGCCGTTGTCGCTTGGTCCTTTGCCCTATATGGACCAAGCGTTTATCTCAGCGCACTCAGCCAAGATCATCAATGGTCAATCGGGGTAATTTCGTCAGCCCTGACCTTGTCCTTTTTAGTCAATGCAAGCGTACTAAGCTTTGTTGGCAGCATCATCGCAAAATATGGACCGCGCCCTGTCATGGCAACGGGCGCTGCGGTCATGGCGCTTGGGCTAGGTTGTCTGGGTCAGGTCACACAACTGTGGCACGTGTACGCAGCCTTTGCTTGTATCGGTTTAGGCTGGTCGTGCCTATCCACGACTTCAATCACCGCCACACTCGCACCCTGGTTTGACAAGCACCAAGGACGCGCGGTTTCAACGGCAATGCTAGGCGCCAGTATTGGCGGCATCGTTGGCGTACCCCTCTTGCTCACGCTCATTGAATCGCTGGGCTTCGGACTTGCCATGCTGATGGTGGCCCTGATCCTCTTGACAACTGTTTGGCCGATCAGTTTTTTGATCATGCGCCATCGCCCTCAAGACATGGGCTTACAACCAGACGGCGTAATTACTGAACACGCGCAGCAAAATACGGCGGCTCGCGTATGGACACGCACTGAAGCCTTGCAAACGAAAGCCCTACGAACAGTGATGTTGGCCTTTGGTCTCGCACTGATGGTACAGATTGGATTTTTGACGCATCAGGTATCGTTGCTGTTGCCCGCAATCGGCCAGGCAGCCACTGCAGTATGCGTCACAAGCGCTGCTGTGCTTTCATTTGGGGGTAGGCTTTTACTCGCGCGTTTTTCTGATCGGATGGATGTCAGAGTGATCGCGTGCGGCGTCTTGTTACAAGCCACTGTTGGCTTAGCGGTTGCCTGTATTTTTACGGATCAAGCCTGGGCGCTTGTCGTGGGCGTACTGTCTTACGGCATGACCGCAGGCAATACCACTACCCTGCCCCCTGTGATCGTACGCAGAGAGTTTGGTGCGGTCTCATTTGGTGCGGTCTTTGGCATTGCCGCCATGCTGATCCAGATTATGTCAGCCATGGGCCCAGCGTTTTTTGGCGTCTTGCACGACATAAGCGGTAGTTATCAGCTACCGCTCGGTTTGGCTGCACTGCTCAATATCTTAGCCGCTACCGTGATCATGGCGGGTCGCAAAAAATAATACGCGCGTATTACCAGGGCATTTTAGAAACGATCGGATTCATGCCAGTTTTTTTGATGATGGGCGCAGCTTTCTCTGAAGCCAAAAATTCAATCAACTCTTTTGCCGCCTTAACCTGCTGGGTAGTCGTCGTGATCCCCGCCGAAAACGGAACAGTCTGCTGTACTTCTGCAGGAATCTCACCCAGATAGTCAAGGCCAGGAATCGATAACAATTCGCTCACTTGTTGAAAACCCAACTCAGCGTCACCACGCGCCACCACCGAGCCCACGCGTTCACTGTAAATCTTTTTTGCTGTGTCTTTGAGCTGTTCAGCCACCCCGAGTTTGACAAAGAGCTCAGTCGACAAATAGGTACCACTGGCGCTGGCAGAATAAGCGATTGACTTGGCCTGCAGCAGCGCGGTCTTAAGCGCCGCGACAGTGCTAATGTCAGGCTTAGGCGCACCCTTTTTAACCACCGCTCCGATCGTCGAATTAGCTAAATCAACGCGAGTACCATCCGCGACGGCACCTTTTTTAATAAACCCGTCTAACGCAGGACCCGCCAAAATCAAAATATCGAATTTTTCATTACGACTCAAACGCGCGGGGATCGCGTCGGGTGCTGCGCCCATCGATGACCCATACGAAATCTTGACCGTATGGCTCGATTGCTTTTCATACAAAGGCGCAAGTTCTTCAAAGGCTGTGGCAAACGCACCAGAAGTAATCACGTGGATTTCAGCCGCATGACTCGCCAACGCAATTGCAAATCCCAAGACCACACTTAGGAGGCCTCGTTGCAGGTTCATTTGGATTTTCATGGGATGCTCCTAAAAATTGTTATACAAAGTTTCGCTTAAGAAGCATGATACTCAATCCAAGTACCTCAAGCCAAACACCAACGCGTCGCCTAACTTTTTTGACACCAGCCTCTAGACTAATCCGACGGCATGCAATCAGCAAAAAAATGACGCGTAACACGCCGAATACACCCAAATTTCTTGTGGATTTAGCATACAGGATTTATAGGGAAAGCACTGATAGAAACTTAAGCAAATCAAAATAACAATGCGCCCACCAACTCTTAAAGAGTTGGGATAGACCATTTTAGATATCTATGCAGCCGTCTGGTCAATGACAGCGTACACAAATGCACAATTAAACATTTATGGAGCCCTAGTTGAAAACACCTCATTCGATTCAAGTCTTTGAACAAATCACCGTGGGCGCCATTGTGGCCTCGATCGCCATCTTCATTTACCAGAACATGACGACAAAACTTTTTGGTCCCACCGCACCTATTCACCTCGCCACCTACGTCATTATCAATCTGGTATTGATTTTTACAATCACCAAAGCAAAAAGCATTGTTTCGCGCGCTTTTTATACATTCATCACGGGCTTTGCGATTGTATTTTCGGTATGCGCCTTGTTTGAAATTACGCTGTTAGTTCCGGTCAAGCTCCCAGCAGGTGGTGCTGCTTTTCTTTTTCTGTATATCATGGTGGCAGTTGCATCGCTCTATCTTTTGTACGCACCATCTAGTACCAAATGGTTGCACAGCGAAGAACCTGTTACAACAGATTAAATCTGAGAGACTACTTTGCTCAAACAACAACGGGAGCGCCATGGCACTTTCGTTGTTGTTCTACTCTGCACGTGCGCGTAGAAAAAATGTACAAAGTAAACAAAGCAATAACATGAGTGCAGAGCCCAAAAGGCAATAGAGCAACCCGCCCCACTGGTACAAAACACCAGACAGTAAAGTGCCCGTAAAGCGTCCGGCCGCATTCGCAGCGTAATAAAAGCCCACATCCTCAGCCGCTTTTTCAGATCCCGCATAGGCAAGGATCAAATAGGAATGCACCGAAGAATTCACCGCAAAAGTAATACCAAATAAGCCTAAACCGCCTACGACGATCCATTCTAGATGGGATACTTTCAGGAAAACTGCC
>JBAXLV010000284.1:0-4035 GCA_037134635.1 Alcaligenaceae bacterium | reverse complement strand
CGAGTTACCGTCGCGATTAAAGTTTTCAGATCTTATTGCACGTCTGCGCGAGAAGTAAATAAGAAAATTTATGTCAGACTTCAAACTATCCAGGCGCGTTACATTAGGCTTCGCTTCGCTTGGATTGATCGGGTTAATTGCTTGCCAAGCCGACGTCGTACTCGCGGCGGATATGCCTTCACTTGGTTTGCTAAATTCAGTGACTGCAGAAGACGGTAGTCAGAATTACAGCCTAAGTTTACAAACACTTATCTTACTGACTGCGTTATCGTTTTTGCCCACGAAACTGTTGATGATGACGAGTTTTACCCGAATCATCATTGTGTTGTCTTTGCTCAGACAAACAATCGGTGCTCAGGCGGTTCCGCCCAATCAGGTGATGCTGGGCTTAGCATTATTTTTGACCTTCTTCGTCATGAGTCCGGTCTTTGAAAAGATCTATGTTGATGCTTACCAACCGCTCAGTGAAAACCGTATCACGATGCAAGTGGCGTTAGAGAAGGGGGTCGCACCGTTGCGTGAGTTTATGCTGAAGCAGACGCGCGAGACTGATCTTGCTTTATTTCTCAAGCTTTCACGAACGGACAATATACAAAAACCAGACGATATTCCGTTGACTGTGCTTGTGTCGAGTTTTATGACAAGTGAGCTGAAAACAGCCTTTCAGATCGGCTTTAGTATCTTTATTCCATTTCTTGTAATTGATATGGTCGTTGCGAGCGTCTTGATGGCCATGGGAATGATGATGGTGTCTCCCTCTATTGTGTCTCTGCCGTTTAAATTGATGTTGTTTGTTTTGGTTGACGGCTGGCAGTTGCTGTTGGGCTCTTTAGCAAATAGTTTTTATTGAGGTTGAAATGACGCCTGAAAGCGTGATGAATATTGGGCGGCATGCGATGGAGATCACCGTGATGATTTCTGCGCCCTTGTTGTTGGTTGCGTTGATCATCGGTTTGATTATCAGTATTTTTCAAGCGGCTACGCAAATTAATGAACAGACTTTGTCATTCATTCCTAAGTTGGTCGGCATTCTGTTGGCGTTGGTCGTTGCGGGGCCCTGGATGCTTTCTGTGATGTCAGACTATTTAAGAGAAGTATTGACCGAATTTCCTATCATTTTGCAGTGAATGTCTTTGTGACAGAGTCTATCGTAACTGCAAGGTTCACTGAGGCCAATGATGGTTGACGTCAGTGTTGACTTTCTGCAAAGTTGGGTCGCTAGCATGTTCTTGCCGCTCACCCGTATCCTTGGTTTTATCGCAGTAGCACCGCTGTTTAGCGGCACGACTGTCTCGCCGGTGTTAAAAGTTTCGGTTGGCGTTTTACTCACGATGATGGTGGCCCCGTTGGTCACCGTGGATGCGGCGATCGACTTATTTTCGTTTCACGGAATATTTTTGCTATGCCAACAATTATTCATCGGTCTCGCACTTGGTTTTGTCTTGCGAATTTTATTTAGCGCTGTGGATTTGGCCGGTCAGATATCAGGCTTAACAATGGGTTTTGGCTTTGCTACTTTTTTCGATCCCCAAACAGGAGGCACCTCAACGGTTATCACAACGCTTTTCACAACCTTGTTCACGCTAGTTTTTATTAGTTTAGATGGCCATGTTTTGATGGTCGCGACCTTGATTGAAAGCTTTACGCTCTTACCAGTCAATTTGGGCGTTGGCGCGTTAACCGGTATGGAAATTGCGCGCTCGGGAGCCTCAATTTTTAGCGTAGGTTTGCAACTTTCGATGCCGATTATCGCAACGCTGTTGATTACAAATATGGCACTTGGCGTGTTGACGCGCTCGGCTCCTCAATTAAATATTTTTGGGATCGGCTTTCCAATCACGATTGGCGTGGGTTTGATCGTGATTATTTTGATCTTGCCTTCGTACGCTCAACCTTTTCGTCTATTGATTGAAAACGCCTTGAGTTTGATGCAACAGGTTGGAAAGGCCGCACCTTAATGACAGATTGCATCAGCGTGCTGTTTGACGGTGCCGGTCATAGCATGCGGCCAGGCGAAATAATCGATCACGTTTAAGCATACTGAGCACGGGTTCAGGTTGCCGGCGCCCCGTCAAAAATAGTGTTTCGATTGCGAGGTCGATATGATGTGCCAGCGTAGACTGTTGGGTCGGCCACCATTGCGACAATAATCGATCGGGATCGATGAGACCAAGCTGTTGCTTGCGCAGCTCTGAGCGACTAAAGTCTTTGATATTCCAGGTTAAAACGCTGATCGGTTGGGCAATATTTTTTTGAACGCCTGCAATACCAACAGCAGCTACATGTTTGTCTTTTCGGTCCGTGTGCTTAAGGTCTGTTTCAAAAAAAGTGACGTCGCCCATATTCGATGCAGGAAATCGCTCTTGCATAAGCTGCCATTCGTCTTTTAAAAGACTGATGTCGATTGGCCACAGGCGTGCAGCGTTTCGTTGCCATTCTTGGCCAATTTTGTCAGACCAGAGAGGCGCAAATAAGCCCGCCTGCGCTAGATCAAGAAGTAAAGGACGCAGCAAGCCTGACATCAGCACGCAAGCATCGAGCACTAAGCCTGGGCGAGATTCTGCATTTTGCATGTCTGAGATGCTACTTGTGTCACTTAAAGATATCGGTTCTGGCGAGTGCATGACCTCATTTTAAAGCGAGCAAGGCCGCACGTGTGATGGCAGCTGCATCGACTCCAAAATATTCTCGTAGTGCAGCTCGCGTATCGCTGCGACCGAAACCGTCCGTGCCGAGGGTCAGGTAGCGTCGATCCGCTGGTAGATAGGCGCGCACAGATTCTGGTAACGCATGAACATAATCTGTTGCTGCAACGATAGGCCCTTGACTTGTGGCGAGTTGAGAATAGATAAATGGAACAGCTGTTGCGTTATGGTTGGCTAACAGCGCGTCTTGACAAGCCAGGCCGTCACGCGCCAGTTCGCTCCAGCTGGTGACGCTGTAGACGAAGGCGGTGATGCCTTGCAAAGCGAGTTGTTGTGCGGCCTTGATGACTTCGGTCAGAATGGCACCAGAGCCAAGTAGCGTGATTGCAGTTGAGGTAGTCGATTTTTTTTGTTTTTCTGCAGGATAGGTTTGGAAAAGATAACAGCCACGCAAAACCTGCTCGTGGACGGTCTCGGGCAAACTGGGTTGTGCATAGTTTTCGTTCATGAGGGTGATGTAATAAAACACGTCTTGTTGCTCGACCATCATTTCTTGAATGCCTTGATGCACGATGACAGCCATTTCGCCTGCAAAGGCAGGGTCATACGCTTTGCAATTGGGTATTGTGGCCGCATGCAAGTGACTCGAACCATCTTGATGTTGCAGACCTTCACCGCCGAGTGTTGTGCGCCCTGAGGTTGCCCCTAATAAAAATCCGCGTGGGCGTTGATCTGCAGCCGCCCAGATTTGATCCCCGACGCGTTGAAAACCAAACATTGAGTAATAAATGTAAAACGGCAGCATGGCTAAGGCATGAACGCTATAGCTTGTTGCTGCGGCCGTCCAACTTGCGATCGCGCCCGCTTCCGAGATGCCTTCCTCCAGGATTTGTCCGTCTAGCGCCTCGCGATAGCTGAGCACTGAGCCGATGTCTTCGGGGGCATAGCGCTGGCCAACACTTGAGTAAATACCCACTTGCTTAAACAAGTTGGCCATACCAAACGTGCGCGCTTCGTCGGCAACGATGGGGACAATGCGCGGGCCGAGGGTGATATCTTTTAGCAAGTTGCCCAGCATACGCACAAAGGCCATGGTGGTGCTCATTTCTTTGCCTTCAGCGTTCAGCGCAAAGCTGCTGTATTGCGCGATCTCGGGGATGGCTACCGAGTCGCATGTAGTCTCACGTTTTGGTAAATAGCCGCCCAACGCTTGCCGACGATTTTGTAGATACTGCATTTCTGCGCTCTCGGGCTTCGGCTTGTAAAACGTGAGCGAGGTGGCCTCTTCATCTGAAAGTGGCAGGTTAAAGCGATTGCGAAACTCAAGTAGATCTGTCTCGTCAAATTTTTTCTGGCCGTGTGTGGTCATCTTGCCTTGACCGGCGCTGCC
>JBAXLV010000283.1:0-4049 GCA_037134635.1 Alcaligenaceae bacterium | reverse complement strand
GTTGCGCTTGCGATCGAGCTTGATGACCTTGAACTCCATGGTCTTGCCTTCGAACGGCGTTGTGTCTTTCACAGGACGCAGATCAACTAGCGAGCCTGGCAAGAAGGCACGGATGCCCGCGGTCATGACGGTCAGGCCGCCTTTGACTTTACCGGTGATTGTGCCGGTAACCAGTTCGTTTTTCTCGAGTGATTTTTCGAGTGACAGCCAGGCCGACAGGCGCTTGGCGCGATCACGAGACAGCACGGTGTCACCGTAGCCGTTTTCGAGCGAATCAATGGCAACAGACACAAAGTCGCCAGGTTTGACTTCGAGCTCGCCCTGATCGTTTAAGAATTCTTCAAGAGGAATCAATGCCTCAGACTTCAGGCCGGCGTTTACCACCACAAAATTATGGTCAATACGCACGACTTCGGCAGAGATGACCTCGCCGGACTTCATATCTTGCTTTTCGATACTTGCTGCAAACATCGCTGCAAAGCTTTCGCCTGCATCGGTTGAGAGTTGTTGAGTTGACATGTGAAGGAGATCCAGGTGGCCTTTGGGGCCGGGTTACACGCCGTGAAGAATGCAGCTGCTGCGAGCAGATAAAGCAAACCTGCCTGACAGCCCCTACAACTTTGCGGGTGGGGTTGGTAAAACCCTTGACCACAGGTCAAGGACGTTTTGCACCGTTTGCTCGATTGTCAGTTGCGACGAATCAACCACGTGTGCATCCGTTGCCGCTATAAGTGGCGCAACCGCACGTTCAATATCTCGTGCATCGCGCTCGCGCATATCGGCAACAAGGTCGTCTAGATTAGCAGAAATTCCCTTTTCGATCAACTGCTTACAGCGCCGCTCGGCTCGCGCCCGGGCATCGGCAACTAAAAAAATCTTTAATTCTGCGTCTTTAAAGACAATCGTACCCATATCCCGGCCATCGGCGACAAGACCAGGAGCCACCCGAAACGCCCTTGGTCGCTCAAGCAAAGCATGACGCAAGGCTGGATTAGGCGCCAAGCGAGACGCCAGATTGCCGACGTGCTCTTGACGAATCAAGTCAGCAACCTCTGCCCCGAACAGAGTCACGCCTTTGGGGTGAAAACTGACCTCAAGTTGCTGCCCTACCCGCGCGACGGCTTGCAGGTCTTCGGGGTTGATCTTGTGTTGCAAGACCGACAATGCTGTCAGCCGGTACAACGCACCACTATCCAACACCCCCCAACCCAAGGCTGAAGCAACGCGATGTGCGACCGTGCCCTTGCCCGAGGCAGTCGGACCGTCAATCGTAATAACAGGCGTTAACGCGCTCAATTCAATAACCCGCTAAACACATCAAAATAGGTTGGAAACGTTTTGCTGACACAGCCCGGATCCATAATACGAATCGCAGCAGGCCCAAACGCAGCCAGAGAAAAACACATTGCCATTCGGTGGTCGTCGTACGTATCAATCGAAGCATCGCGCCATTGCCCAGCCTCGATGGGTTCAACCCTGAGCCAGTCAGGGCCACTTTGTACACGCGCACCGAGCTTTTGCAATTCGGTTTGCATCGCCGCAATACGATCCGTTTCTTTTACCCGCCAGCTACCAATATTGCGCAAGGTACACGGCCCGTCGGCAAATAAAGCGAGCATCGCAGCCGTCATCGCAGCATCGGGGATCAAATTAAAATCGGCGTCAAAGGCTTTCAGTCGCTGACCTGCTGAGACCTGACACCCCAACACCTCAATCGAGGTTGCCTCGCGTTGCACACGAGCGCCCATTGCCTGCACCGTATTCGCAAAGGCCACATCGCCCTGGATGCTGTCCTGCCCTACTCCGCACACACGAATCGGCCCACCACCTAAGGCACCCATTGCCAAAAAATATGAGGCTGACGAGGCATCCCCTTCAACAAAAATCTGTGCGGGAGAGCAGTAGGCGGCTTGCGCCGGCACGATAAAGCGTTCCCATCCCTGGCGCTCGACCTTCACGCCAAAGCGCGCCATCAGATTCAAGGTGATGTCGATATAGGGTTTTGAAATCAGCTCACCCACGACCTCGATGGTAAGTGCCCGACCCGATCGCGCGACCGCCAAAGGTGCTGCCATCAGCACCGCCGTCAAGAACTGACTTGAGACCGACCCCTGCACACGCACGCGATCACTCAGCGCGCCCGGTGGTTGAACTTCAAGCGGTGGATATCCGTCTTGCCCAACATAAGCGACTTGCGCACCCAAGTCACGCAAGCCATCCACTAAATCCCCAATGGGGCGCTCGTGCATACGCGGCACACCCGAGAGAACATAGTGGCCACCCATCAGCGCCAACACAGCGGTCAACGGACGAATTGCAGTGCCGGCATTTCCCATAAACAGGTTGGCTTGGGTCACTGAAAAACGCGAGACCCCTTGCACCGTGACCGACTCAGCAGAATGACGTGTGACTTGTACCCCGAGTTGTTGCAAGGCATTCAGCATCACGGTCGTGTCGTCGGACTGCAACAAGCCATCAATGCGTGTGGATCCTAGCGCAATCGCAGACAATAACAAGACGCGATTTGAAATACTTTTAGACCCAGGTAAGATGATCTCGCCCTGGGCTTGCTTGACACGCGGCAGATCCAGATACGCAGCGGCGCTCACGATTGATTGCCTGCCCAGTCGCGTCGCGCTTTGGCAGCGACCTCGAGCATGTCTTGCAGATAGACGTAATCACCTGCGTTCAGCGCGTGTTCTGCGCGCTCAAGTACTTTACGAAACGCTGCGATTTCGTTTTGCATCGCCTGACGGTTTGCCTCGAAAATATCGCGCCACATTTCGGGCGAACCTTGCGCAACACGTGTGAAATCCCTGAAGCCCGACCCCGCGAGTTCAAGCTTAAGCGCTGCGTCATCGCTTTGCGCAATATGCTGCATGTATAAGGCGGCAATCCAGTGCGGCATATGACTAATCGCAGCCATCGCCCCATCATGCTGCGCAGGATTAAGCGATACCAACTGCGCGCCACAGGCTCGCCAGGCGGCTTGCACACGCTCGATGTCTTGAGGATGATTTTCAACAAGCGGTGTGAGAATGACGCGCTTTGATTTGTACAAGTTCGCATCCGCTGCTTGAGGCCCTGTTTCGTGCGAACCCGCCATTGGATGACTGGGTACGAACTGAACAATGCGCTCTTGAAGACCCGCTCGGGCAGCCTCAATCACGTTGTGCTTTGTACTTCCACCATCTGTGATCACTGCCCGCACATTGAGCGAAGGCTTGAGCGCGGCGAAGATCGCCGCAAAAGCACCCACCGGGGCCGCGATAAAAATAAAGTCTGCACGCTGGGCGGCTTCGGACAAGGTCACCGCCTCGTCAATCAATCCTAAACGTAAAGCCTCTTGCAGCGTCTCGGGTCGGCGCCCTGCGCCTAACACGCGCCCCACACACCCTGCTTGACGCAGCGCGGCTGCAAACGACCCACCAATCAACCCAACCCCAACAACCGCAAGCGTTGAGATGTGAAAAGAGGTCGGGCTTGACGCTGTGCTCATTTGGCACCGGCCTGCACAATAAGGGCAAGCGCGTCGAGAAATTTTTGATTTTCGTGAGGCAAACCGATTGATACGCGCAACCACTCAGGCAAACCATCGCCTGTCACCGGACGCACGATCACACCACGTTTTAAAAGTTCGAGATTGACGTGGGCGGCGTCACCCACTTTCACTAAAACAAAATTCGCGTAACTTGGGATGAACGTTAGCCCAAGTTTGGCAAACCCCTGTTGAAGCTGAGCCTTGCCATCACGATTGACTGCAAAACTTTTATTTAAAAATTCGGTGTCTTGCAAGGCCGCGATCGCCGCTGCTTGAGCAAGTGAGTTCACATTGAAGGGTTGGCGTACGCGATTAAGCAGATCAGTTAGCGCTGGCTGCGCGATGCCATAACCCACACGCAATCCTGCGAGCCCATAGGCCTTTGAAAAACTACGCGAGACCAATAAGTTGGCATAACGTTTTACCAACCCAACGCTATCGACCCGCAGTTCGGGCTCAAGAAATTCGTTATAGGCCTCGTCGAGCACCACGGTCACACGCGTGCCAT
>JBAXLV010000282.1:0-4057 GCA_037134635.1 Alcaligenaceae bacterium | reverse complement strand
CGGCGAGCCAAATGGGTTGAAGTTTCACCGAGACGGCCGTGCATTTATTACTGATCATAAAAACGGTCTGATGGTACTGGATGTTAATACAGGCAAGATTGAGCCGTTTTATGATCGGCCATTGTTGACGCGTTTTCGTGGCGTGAACGATTTATTCTTTGGTGCGCAAGGCGACATTTACTTTACCGATCAAGGTCAAACGGGTTTGCATGATCCCAGTGGGCGACTGTATCGCCTACGTACAAACGGACAACTCGATTGCATTTTGAATAACATTCCTAGCCCAAACGGGTTGGTGCTGAATGTTGAAGAAAATGTCGTCATGCTTGCCGTGACCCGTGCGAACTGTGTTTGGCGCGTACCGTTGATGAAAGACGGCACCACCAGCAAAGTGGGCATGGCGATCCAGATGACAGGGGGCTTCGGCCCGGATGGTATGGCGATTGACGCTGAGAATAATCTAGCGGTCTGTCATGTTGGCCTTGGCGTCGTGTGGCTCTTTAGCGCCTTGGGTGAGCCGATGCTACGCATTAACTCGCCAACGGGTAAGCTGGTCACTAACTGCGCCTATGGTGGTAAAGACAACAAGCAACTATTTATTACCGAGTCAAAAACCGGCACGATCTTAGTGGCAGATATGCCAGTTCAAGGCCGTACGATGTTTTCGCATATGTAATGGCAAATCACTAAAGATGACTACGTCAAGCTTAAAAGAAAAAATGCTTACCAAGCGACCGTTGCTCGGGGGGTTCATTTTTTCGAGTGACTCGAACATCTCTGAGTTGTATGCCGAAGCTGGCTACGATTTTGTCATTATTGATACCGAGCATGCGCTCAATGATTTGCGAATCGTGCAAACCCATGTGCGTGCCTGCGCAGCTGCAGGGATTCATGCGCTTGTCAGACTGGGTGCCGCAAATTATGCCGATGGTTCGCGCTTGTTGGATGCGGGTGTCGAAGGGTTGATGATTCCACACCTTGGGCATGATGCGCGTGCCAATGACGTTTTGCAATCAATGAAATACTGGCCTGAGGGTGTGCGGGCGACTTGCACTGGGGTGCAGATTGCGGGCTACGGACAAAGAAATTTTGCCGAGGCAGCCGTACTGTCAAATAAAAATGTCTTGTCAGTGGGCTTGGTTGAAGATCAGGCGTGTGTCGAACGCATCGAACAAGTGCTTCAAGAAAGTCAAGTCGACTGGATTATGCCGGGCCCTGCGGATTTGGCGTCTTCGTATGGACTGCACGGGCAGTTGACCCATCCCGCGATTCAAGAGGCCGTGAGCCGTATTATTGTTGCGGCCCAAGCTCGGCGGATTAAAGTGGGCGTCTACGTCAACGAGCTCAGTGAAATCGATGTATGGAAAAGCCGACAAATCGATTTTTTTGTACATGCGATCGATTACAAAATTTTAGGCAAAGCCTTGCGCGCTGCGGCCTTAGATTTTCGGCAACGTGTTTTGAATTAGTGGCTGAGCGTCATACAATTTTCATTAAGGTAATGTGCCATGCAATTCAAAGAAGGTTTTATTGATTCGTTGTATTACAACGTCTTGGATATGACCCCAGAGTGGGTCGAGCAACCTGAAACCATTATGTTTCACCATGGCGTAGGCGCCAATACTGAAATTTGGGCTGAGTGGTTGCCGGTACTGGGTCTGAATTATCGTATCGCGCGTTTTGATATGCGGGGCTTTGGGCAATCAACGGCCAAGCCTGCGGGTGATCTGACCTTTGCTCAATTAATTAAAGATATTTCACTCATTGCAGATACCATTGATGTTCAACGGTTTCACTTGGTGGGCGAGTCGATTGGAGGCACAGCTGCGTTAGCGTATTCGTTGCAGCATCCAGAGCGTTTGCACTCGCTGACCCTGACCAACACGGCGTTTCGCGGTGGCGTCATTCAAAATGTTGTTGAGTGGGATACCTTACTAAAAGAACAAGGCCCAGCGGCCTGGTCAAAGCGCTTGATGCCGCGGCGGTTTCATGATGATGCCAAGATGTCGCCTGCTAAGCGCGCTTGGTACGAAAAACAGCAAGGTAATCATCCCGTCGAATCGATTATTGTGGCGCGAGATATTTTAGTGGGTGCGGATCTTGGCCCCAAGTTAGGTGAAGTGAACGTACCTGTGTTGTTGCTGCACGCCGATGGGAGTCCGTTTATTGCTGTCGACCAAATGGCTGAAATGCACAGCAAGTTACCAAATTCTGAATTTCACGTTTTCAATCATGCGAGGCACGGTTTGCCGTTTTCGCACGCTAAAGAATGTGCGCAGGTGATGCTTGAGTTTCTAGAGCGTCAGCAGGCTTGATGAGGCGGGTCACAGCCAGGTCGCTTTCCAGTTTGCCGATAGGCTAATGAGGGGTGCAGAATCTTCGGCTAGCGCCCGGTGCTCAGCTTCTGTCTCCCAGTTGTGGAGTCTGAATAATGCTTCATTTGCAGAAGACAGAGCCGTCAAGGGTTCGCCAAGGTCTTGCGCTACCACTGCACTAAGCGCCGGCCCGGTTACCAAGCCCAAACCAACCGGTAGTGCGCAAGAGACTGAACCGACGGTACTGCCTAATAAAAAAGTTCGTCGGTTCATCGTTCGCCCTCGCTTAGACTAGAGTGCCCAAAGGCTGGCAGATGCCCCCACTGCACCGCGGCTCGTTCAGCCAATGTTTGGGCCATCAGATTTTGGTGAGCGGCTTTTGCGGCTTCATAGCTGAGTTCGAAGGCTCTGAGCGTGGCACGATTGTCTAGATTTAACAGGGCGAGCTGAAGCGCTTTGTCTGGATCCTCGCCCTCTTCAAGGTAAAAATCGACCGCGTGGTCAGCAAACGCTAGCTCATGACGACCAAGCAATTGTTCAAAACTACGCTCAGTACGTGCAAGGTAGTGACGAGCGTCGTGGGTATTACCCTGTTGCGCGTAGAGTTGTGCCAGACGCCAAGATACTTCTGGGTCGTCGCTATTTTTAATTGGGTGCAGCAGGTTAAGTGCCTTGTCGAATTGTCCCGCGTCAAGATGCAACTCAGCCAAATGCACGCGCGCATGCGTGTAGGCTGGCAGATAGGCGAGTGCTTGCTCATACCAATACCGCGCTGCTACGGGATCTGCTGGCGCAGTCGTTTCACCAAACAGAACGCCAAGCTGAAAACAAGCCCAGGCTAAACTAAATGGCGAATGCTCGCGATCTTCTGCAATCGCCTTGAGGTACGAATTTTCGGCTTCTTGGTACAGACCGATTTCAGCGTACAGAGCACCCAACCCGACAAGCTCTTGAAGGCTAGGGTTTTTCTCGCTCAGGCTTTGTCTGGTTTCGAGTACACCCTGCCAATTGTGTCCAGTCGCGTGATCGATTGACAGCTGTTGACGCGAGAGGCTGTGGGCATGAGCGCCAAGATTTCTTGCCTTGTCTAAATAGACCTTTGCTTGTTCGAAGTGGTGTACCAAAGAGGCAATTTGCGCGGCTAGCACGTAGGCCTCGCCAGATTCGGCGCACTGCGGCAGAAACGTATCAGAGAGCGCAAGCAAACGATCAAGGGCTCCACTGTCCCCTAAAAAATGTGAGCGACGATACTCTTCGTCAATGAGTTGGGCGGCGATCTGTAGGCGGTCCGGCCTGAGGTCGATCGATTGCCAGCAGCGATCCAAAATACTTTCATGGTTAATGAGCGCCAACGCGCCATCGGTGGCGGCTGGTAAGGCGATTGCCGCGAGCGGCGCGTTCATGTTGCAGCGCCAAAACGCTTTTTGAGCGTTGCCATCCCCGCGTTCAGAAGGCTCGAGATAATCAAGCGCACGATTAAATCCCCCTGTCCTTCAGGGCGATACGAGACGGACCAGGTGACGCTTGAGCCCGTTGCTGTGTGTTGAACTGAGAGTGCGCCGTTGTAGGGATTCGCCGGGATTCCACTGACGAGTGCATAGCGATAAATTTTTTGAGCCTCATCGCGTTCGCTCAGACGCTCAATCATGATTTTGCCGTCAATCGTTTCAATGCGGCGCAGTTGACTTATTTTGTGGCACTTATCTACATATTCCTTGTAGAGCCCGGTCTCTCGGAGATGA
>JBAXLV010000281.1:0-4068 GCA_037134635.1 Alcaligenaceae bacterium | reverse complement strand
ACCCATGGGCGCTTGCCCTCTGACCGAGATTGACGAGGCCCAGACCCCCATGTCGGCCTTTACTCGGGCCGGCAATTATGTAGGCGCATCGGGGGCCTCGTTACCGGCCGGTTTCGCCGACAACGGTATGCCGCTTGGCGTTCAACTGCTGGGCAAACCCTTTGACGATGCAACCATCGCCAAGATCGGCGTAGCGTTTCAACGGGTCACCCAGTTTCATCTGGCACGCCCAGACCTTAAAAAGCTGGGTCTTTAAGCCAAACGCGGCGCTTAGCTAGGCGCCGCGTTTAAATACAAACGAATACTTAGGTTAACTGCGTGGTTTTATCGCGCAGCCAAGGCCTGCGTCTGCCCGCTTCGAACAGAATTCGGCAACTTTGCAGGTTAAGGGGGTCAATTTAAGTAAAAACCCGTTAAAATCAAAGGCTTTCCCTTTCATTCAGTATTTAAGAAGTTTATCGTGCCAATCTACGCTTACAAATGCTCAGCTTGTGGTCACGCTGAAGACAAGCTCCAAAAAATTTCTGATGCGCCCCTCACGGTCTGCCCTCAGTGCAGTCAGGCAACCTACTCAAAACAGGTCACCGCAGCCGGGTTTCAGTTAAAGGGTTCGGGCTGGTATGTCACCGACTTTCGTAGCAACGGCAGTGGTGGCGCAAAAACAAGTGAGGCTGCTGTTCCCGTGGCCGGCGCTGAAGCCGCAGCCGGCGGTTCGGCTGGTGACGCCAAGGCAGGCTCAAGTTCAAGTGATTCGTCTTCGGCCAGTAGCGCGGGTGCTTCTTCGTCTGAGGGCGCGAGTAGTTCAGGTTCAAGCGCGGGCTCTAGCGCTGCAAGCCCGGCCAAAAGCACGTCGGTCGCCTCAACGGGCGGTAGCGGGTCAGCTTCAAGCTCTGGTAACGCTTGAAGACGCAGTAATAACCAGTTGTAACGTACCGGCCTGTGGGCCGTCCCTAAACTGAATACGCACTGCCGCTAAAAAATGCCGCACTGCGTGATAACCAAGATGGCTTGCTCGAGCCCGCTATGCGATTTCTAAAAAAGTATTTCGTCACTGGTTTGCTGATCTGGGTGCCTGTCGTGATTACGATCTGGGTGCTCAGTTTGGTCGTCAACACGCTTGAAAGCGTGGTGCCGGCGTTTTTGTCGCCGCAAGCTTTGTTTGGCTTTGACATCCCAGGCTTCAGAGTGGCCTTGGTGTTGGTGGTGTTGTTAGCCACCGGTATGTTTGCCGCAAACTTTTTAGGCCGTGGCATCTTAAAGTATTCAGAACAAGTATTAGGCCGTATCCCTCTTGTGCGTTCGATCTATCAGTCGGTCAAGCAAGTCAGCGACACTTTGCTCGCACCCAATGGCCAGGCGTTCAGACAGGCGGTGTTGGTGCAATATCCGCGTGCGGGTTGCTACACCGTGGCGTTGTTAACGGGCGCCCCTAGTGGCGAAGTCGCCGACCATTTGCAGGCAGATTATGTCAGCGTTTACGTGCCCACTACGCCTAACCCAACGTCAGGTTTCTTTTTGATGATGTTGCGCAGCGAAGTCGTGCCGCTCAATATGTCGGTTGATGCCGCGCTGAAGTACATTGTTTCGATGGGTGTTGTGGCGCCCCCTGCAGGTCCGCTTCTTACCGCGGCTGAGGCGGCGGCTCAAATCGCCCTGGCACAAAACGCTTTACCCGGTGAGAGCGCGAACGCGCCCGCCACGTCTTCTCGTTCGTCCGATTAATTTTTATTATCAGATCTGTTTGTCAGATCTTTTGGAGTTTGCATGCGTACCTGCTACACCGGCCAGGTTTGTAAAGACCACTTAGGTCAAACCGTTACGTTGTTTGGTTGGGTACATCGCCGCCGCGATCACGGTGGGGTGATCTTTATCGACATGCGCGATCGCGCGGGCTTAGCCCAGATCGTGTTCGATCCAGATAACGTCGAAGGCTTTGCCATCGCTGAACGCCTGCGTAACGAATTTTGTATTCGTATTACAGGCTTGGTGCGCGAGCGCCCTGCAGGCACGACCAATAAAGATCTGGCCTCTGGCGAAATCGAAATCCTCTGCCGTGAAGTTGAGATTTTGAATCCTTCCGTCACGCCACCGTTTCAGCTCGATGATGAAAACCTTTCTGAAACCACACGCTTGACCCATCGCGTACTTGATTTGCGTCGCGGCCAAATGCAACGCAACATGATGCTGCGTTATCGCGTGTCAATTGAAGTGCGTAAATTTTTAGATGGCTTGGGTTTTATCGATATCGAAACCCCCATGCTCACCAAAAGCACACCCGAAGGTGCGCGCGACTATCTAGTGCCCTCGCGTGTGAACGCCGGTGAATTTTTCGCCTTGCCCCAATCGCCACAGCTGTTTAAACAGATGTTGATGGTGTCGGGTTTTGATCGCTACTACCAAATTACTAAATGTTTTCGCGACGAAGATTTGCGCGCCGATCGTCAGCCCGAGTTTACCCAGATCGATTGCGAAACTTCGTTCTTAAACGAAACAGAAATCCGCGCGATTTTTGAAGACATGATTCGTCATGTGTTCAAGGCGGTGCAAAACGTTGAGTTGGCCAATCCGTTTCCGATCATGCCTTATTCTGAAGCGATGCGTCTATATGGTTCAGACAAACCTGATTTGCGCGTCAAGCTTGAGTTCACCGATTTAACTGACGTCATGAAAGACGTCGACTTCAAGGTGTTTGCACAAGCCGCCACCACTGAAGGCAGCCGTGTCGTTGCGTTACGTGTGCCCAAGGGCGGTTCAATCTCGCGCAGCGAGATCGATAGCTACACCAAGTTTGTATCCATCTACGGCGCAAAAGGCCTGGCCTGGATCAAGGTCAATGAAGTGGCTAAGGGCCGTGATGGTTTGCAGTCGCCGATCGTTAAAAACTTGCACGATGCTGCGCTCGCCGAGATGCTCAAGCGCACAGGCGCACAAGACGGCGATCTGATTTTCTTTGGTGCCGATCGCGCCAAGATTGTGAACGATGCCATCGGCGCGTTGCGCGTCAAAATCGGTCATAGCGAGTTTGGCCGTACTAATGATTTGTTTGACGCGGTCTGGAAACCCCTCTGGGTGGTTGATTTTCCGATGTTCGAATACGACGAAGAAGCCGATCGTTATGTGGCCGCGCATCACCCCTTTACCAGCCCCAAAGACGGGCACGAGGATCTGCTCAGCACCGATCCGTCAAAAGCTACGGCTAAGGCCTACGACATGGTGCTAAATGGTTGGGAGATCGGTGGCGGCTCAGTGCGGATTCACCGCGAAGAAATCCAGAGCAAAGTGTTTCGTGCACTGAAGATCGATGCCGAAGAAGCGCAGCTTAAGTTTGGTTTCTTGCTTGATGCCTTGCAGTACGGCGCACCACCGCATGGCGGGATTGCGTTTGGTTTGGATCGGATCGTCACCATGATGACCGGTGCCGAGTCGATTCGCGATGTGATTGCGTTTCCTAAAACCCAACGCGCGCAGTGTTTGCTTACGCAAGCGCCCTCGCCTGTTGATGAAAAGCAATTGCGTGAACTGCATATCCGTCTACGTCAGCCCGAAGTCAAGGTCTAGGCGCCTCGCTTTGCGTTGACGTATGTTTGTCTTTAAACAGGCGATGACTGCCGGCGCCGGCAGCATCGACCATCATGTCTTTGCTTCGCGTCGTCAGCTATAACATCCATAAAGGTCGCTCGCTCTCGGGGCGCGACTCAATGGTTGACTTGCGACTGGGGTTGCATGGTCTGCGGCCTGATCTTTTATTTTTGCAAGAAGTGCAAGGGCGTAACGATCGCCATGGTCGTTTGCACGCGCAGCATGAGTCGTTAGCCGCCGCCCTGCACATGGGGGTAGCCTATGGTTGCAACGCGATTAAAAGTCGCAGTGATCATGGCAATGCCTTGCTGTCGCGCCACGACATTTTGAGTTTTGAAAACCAAGATATTTCAGACCATCGTTTAGAGCAGCGTGGCTTGTTGCATACCGTGATCGCGGTGGGCGGGCGTGAGGTGCATTGCTTTGTGGTGCACCTTGGCTTGTTTGCGGGTGGGCGTGTGCGCCAGATCGAAGTGATGACCGAACGCA
>JBAXLV010000280.1:0-4071 GCA_037134635.1 Alcaligenaceae bacterium | reverse complement strand
TTAGATGTCTGGGGACGCGTTCGTCGCAATATTGAGTCGGCGACCGCGTTGGCGACAAGTAGCCTGTACGAAAAAGATAGCGTCAGTTTGACGGTTGCCGCGCTTGTGTCCAATCTTTATTTGCGGCTGCGCTCACTCGATGCGCAGATGGTCGTGTTGCGGGATTCGGTGCGCACCCGAACGCATTCATTGAGGGTGGCAGAGGCAAAATTACAAGGTGGTTTAGTGTCACCCATTGATGTCAGTCAAGGTCAGGCGGCGCTTGCGGCTTCGCAGGCGACGTTGTCCGAAGTGACGCGTCAACGCGCCATTGCACAGAATCAATTGGGTGTGTTGGCGGGTCAGCTCGACCTGGCCATTGCTGCCAGAGATGTACGGCAATTGCCTGTGCCGCCGTTGCCACCCGAAGGGCTACCCTCAACGATTGTTGAAAGTCGACCCGATGTCAACCGTGCAGAACAAGACCTAATCGCCGCAAACGCGCGTATTGGCGTGGCGACAGCGGGACTATTTCCCACCTTCTCACTGGTGGGTTTGTTTGGCGCACAAAGTGTTGCGTTCAGTTCTTTTCTGACCGATCAAAGTTCAGTGTGGTCCGCAGGAATCGGGCTGCTTGCACCGATTTTTTCAGGTGGCCTGCTGCAGGGGCGTCTTGACTATGCGAAGGCGCAACAACAAGAGGTATTGGGTGCTTATGTCAAAGTGGTGCGCAATGCGTTTGGCGAAGTCAGTGACGCTTTGGTGTCTGTCCGACAAACGTTGCAGACCGAAGAGTATCTCAGTCAACAAGTGCAGGCCTCGAATAAAGCGCAAGAACTTGCGACCGTGCGCTACGAAGCCGGCTACGTAGATTTTTTGAACGTACTTGAGGCCCAGCGCGTTGCCAACGAGGCGAACTTGGCTTTTGTGGTGAACCGCTCGGCTCGCCTGCAGGCAAATGTTGATTTATTTAAAGCGCTAGGGGGTGGTTGGGTTGCTACGCCTTAACGGCAGCGATCGCATTGACCGCCTCAGATGAGCTTGGCCACCGAGCGCGCATAGATCACTTGTCCTTTGGCAAAGTGACCGTGATTTTCTTCCACGGACTCAAGGTTGTACAAGTAATTGACCATCAAGCCTGCCGATTCTCTCAGTCCTTTTTTGGACAGATCAGCGGCCCAGTTCAGACGGTGCAATTCTGCGCCGTTACCAAGATGAAATTTGGCGACTGGGTTGCCGCCTCGCTGGGTAGAAAAAAACATCAGATAAATCGCACAGAGCGAAGTCAGCGCTTCGCGCTCTTTGCTCGAGCTTTTTTCGGGCGTCCAACCTTCGCTTAGACGTTGCAACCACGTTTTGTTTTTAAAGTCGATGCTGGCAAGTGCTTGTTCAAAGCTTGTGCGCGTGGTGAGTGGTACCTCAGTTGCATTCAGACTTGGGGCGCGCGTTAACCAATCGATAAAACCTGGAATGGGCGAGAGCGTGACAAACGTGTTGAGGCTCGAAAACTCGGTTTTTAAGTGTTCTGCAACACGTTTGATCAGAAAGTTACCAAGCGACACACCGCGTAAGCCAGGCTCGCAGTTGCTAATTGAATAGAAGGCTGCGACTTTAAATTTTTTGTTGTCATCATGCAGTGATTTTTTATCGACTAGAGGACCAATTGCGTTCGGGACCTCTGAGAGCAAAGCGACTTCGACAAAAATCAACGGCTCGTCAGGAAGCTGAGGATGAAAAAAAGCAAAGCACCGGCGATCGGGCTGTAAGCGTCTGCGCAAGTCATCCCAGCCATCAATGGCGTGCACGGCTTCGTGTTGAATGATTTTTTCAAGGACGTACGCGGGTGAGCGCCAATCAACTTGATGCATTTTTAAAAATCCGGGATTAAACCAAGAGGACAGCAAGTGCCGGATGTCGTAATCAAGGGCGGCAAGATCGGGGCGCTTGTCGAGCAGGCGTAAGAGCTCACGCCGCATGGCCAGAGCAGCTTTGGTGCCACCCGGGGCCCGGTTCATGCGTCGAAATAGCTCTTGCCTGGGGGATTCAGCTGCCTTGGTCAAGGCGATCAGATTCACGGCGGAGGGATCTTTTGCGTACGCCTGTGCGGCGGTGGCAACTGCGATCGGGTCTGGGCTGAACTTTTCGGCAAGTGCCGTATAAAAAATCTGACGTTGCGCTTCGTCAAGGAGCTGATATTGACTGATCAAGGCCTGCGCCATGCTCGAGCCGTTGGCCTCACCGCGTTCGGAAATGAGATTGTTGGCGGCAGCGAGCGCTTTTGTCAGGTAACGGGGGCGATTAAGTTGATCTAACAGCTTCATTTAAGATCCTGACGCTAAATAATGGATTTTAACGAATAAATAAGTGATATTTATCGTCAATTTGCACGATTATATCGTCAGATGCTATTAAAAATATCTAATCCCTTTTAAAAATACGTTAAAAACTATCAAAATCCAGTTTGACTGCCAACCTGCGTTCGTTACTTCAAAATTCCTAAAAGATTCGAAAAGCTGTCGGTCCAGGCCGGGAAATTGGCGCGAGGCTTCAGCGTTGTGCCTATTTTGAGCGCCTCGGGCAAGTTTGCCGCGCGCTCTGGGGATACGAGTAAGACCCAAACCGACTGACGGCAATACTGGTCCTGGCTTGTGGGCTTCAGTTCAAAGCTCAAAGCCACTTTGCCAAAGTGCTGGGCGGCTGCGGCCATGACGGGTTCAAGGTTGAGATAGTGGTTGGTGATGTGCACCGCCAAAATTCCATCTGGCTTTAAGTGCCCAAAATACGTTTTCATTGACTCGAGTGTGAGCAAATGCGTCGGGATGGAGTCGCCCGAAAAGGCATCCATGGCTAACAGGTCAAAATTTTGAGGTACCTCGCGTTCGAGCATTAGGCGCCCATCGCCTAGCACGGGCACAATTTTGGCCGGACTATCACTGAGATAGGTGAATTCGCTACGCGCAAGATCAAGCACCTGATCATTGATTTCGTAGATGCGCATCTCGTCGCCTGCGCGGCTATAGGTTGCGAGGGTACCCGCACCTAAGCCCACCACACCGATTTTGAGTGCAGTGGATTGACTCAGACTATCTAGTGCCAAACCAATACCCGAGCGACGACAGTAGTAAGCCGTCGGCGTTTTACGCAGCTTAGGATCCAGGAACTGTTCGCCGTGAATAATTCCACCATGCAGCATCAGACGCTGCGCACCAAGTTGCGGAGCCTCTTTGGTTTGTGCGATATCTTCAATACGCAGTTGGCTATAAAAGTTACGCATCACCACGCGATATCCCTTGACGTAGTCAATCGAGATATCGGCGAGGCGCCAACCATAGCCTAGCAAGGCAATCATCAGAAGAACTCGCCAAGTTGATGTTGAAGTGCTCCAGAGTACGGCTGCGACCAAGGCGGCGCACATGAACAAGCCGATGGGCAGTTCGAAATACGCAGTAAAAATCATGGGGGCAATCAAGCCTACAAAAGTGCCGCCCAAGGCCCCGCCGACTGACATCATCAGATAAAAAAGTGTGAGATGGCGCACGGGAGGTTTACGTCTGACTAATTCACCATGACACACCATGCAAAAAACGAATAGCGTAAGCGCGATCAGGCTAATCATCACCGGGACACTAAAGCTGCTCTGTATCACGAAATCAAGTGCAATAAATGAGAGCGGCAAGGCGACTAAAAACGCTGAGCGCACGTAGTAGCGCGGTGCGTCGAAGACCAGGATAAAACTAAAGAGGTAAATGCTGAGCGGGAGTACCCACAAGAAGGGCACGGGCGCGACGTCGTTGGTGAGTTGCCGCGTCATCGTTAACAACAGTATTGAAGCCGAGGCGGCGAGGCCAACCCACAGAAGACATTCGCGCAGGCTTGGCCGGGCTGCGGGTGCCTCAGTTGATTGTGTTTGAAGCGTAGCGTGTACTTTTTTGCGGTATACCACCACCCCTGTGGCGATGGCGGCTAAGGCGAACAGCATGTAGCCCGCCGACCAGCCCAAGGCTTGAACACCTACTGCAAAAAAAGGTTCGATCACCACGGGGTAGGACAGCAGCGCGATCATTGAGGCCAGATTGGATAGCGCATAGAGGC
>JBAXLV010000279.1:0-4073 GCA_037134635.1 Alcaligenaceae bacterium | reverse complement strand
TGGGTGTTGGTCAAGAGCGCGCGAAGCTTGTGAACGGGATCTTCAGCGCGACGTGAAATACCCACGTCGGGCGCGCTTAAAAATTCGGGGTGTTCGGTATCAGAGGTGAGTGCAACGCGTGCAAACGCCTTGAGTTCTTCAAAGAGTGATTCAGCGCGCAAAAACAAAGCGTCTGGGGCGAGTACAGGACGCTCACGATCACTTTTTAAAAATTGATAGCGGCTGGCCGTATCTTGCGCAAAACGGCGCATGGCGTCATCGATATCCCCAATGGTCACCATGAGGGTGTCGGAGGTTAGGTATTCAAATAGTGTTGCGGTCTTTTCAAAAAAAAGTGGAAGATAATATTCAACGCCCGCGAAGGCGATGCCGCTACCAATATCGCGATAGGGAAGGGCGCGCGAAGGGTCGCCTTCAAAGACTTCACGAAAACCAGAGCGAAAATGATTGCGCGCAGCCTCATCCATTGGAAACTCGCGCCCAGGCAGTAACTGCACCGAACCGACGGGATATAAGCTGCGTTGGGTATCTATATCAAAGGCACGAATCGATTCGATTTCATCATCAAACAGATCGATACGATAGGGCACGACCGAGCCCATCGGAAACAAGTCAATCAAACTGCCGCGTACACAGAATTCTCCGGGTACAGTGACTTGTGTCACATGCGCATAATTAGCCAGCATCAGTTGGGCGCGTAACGCAGTTTCGTTGAGCTTATCTTTTTGTTTGAACGAAAAGGTATAGGCGGCTAAAAAACTAGGCGGCGGCAGGCGGTAGAGCGCAGTGGTGATGGGCACCGTGAGCACATCGACCTCGTGTTGCATCAAGGCGTGCAGGGTGCGCAGGCGCTCAGAAATCAGATCCTGGTGTGGTGAGAAACTGTCATAAGGCAGGGTTTCCCAGTCGGGTAGGGGCCGTACTTTAAGTTCGGGCGCAAAAAGCGGGATTTCGTCGGCCAGGCGCTGCGCTTCTAGCGGCTCTGCCGCGAGTATGACGAGCGTTTTGCCCGCTTGCCGGGCGAGCTGAGCTAAAAGCCAGGCATCGCCTGAGCCCGGAGGGCGAGGCTGGTTATAGCGCAGGCCGGGTTTGAGGGCATTGAGCAGGGTTGAGAGCGACTGGACGACTGAAGTGGGTGCGGCGGGCATGAAAAGCCAGTATAAAAAGAGATGCAGGCGCCATCCCAAAAAAGGGGGCGCCGTGTGAAGTGTTAATTATAGGGGCGATGCCGTCGGCGAACTCATGATTTGTTGGTTTCAAGTTTGAGTCCTGGTGGGCCATCGTCAGGTCTTGGTGTTCAGCTATAGTGACAACATGAATAAATTTAAAACTTTCATTTTTTCGTGCAGTGTTATTTCTGACCTTGGGGTTTTATAATAGCGAGGTCGATGAATACTCCCGAACCTTCTGCACGTATCGTTGCCCTTGTCCCTGCTGGCGGGGTCGGCGCGCGCGCGCTATCTTCCGACGCAGTAATGGCCAAGCAATATCGGTTGCTTGCAGGGGTGCCGATGTTGCGGCGCGCTGTGCAAGCGCTCTTGCTTGATGCGCGTATCGAACAGGTGCGTGTGGTGGTGGCTGCGGATGATAGGTTGGCGTTGCCCTGTCTTGAGGGGTTGCCGCGTACGGTGTGTCGGCCCTATGGGGGCGCGACACGGGCACAAACGGTGTTGAACGGACTGCAAGAGGCGCACCTCAACGCGCAGGATTGGGTCTTGGTGCATGACGCGGCCCGCCCAGGCTTGCCGGCCGATGCGCTGGCGCGTCTCATTGATCAATGTTTGCCGCACGCGGTGGGCGGTTTACTCGCGATGCCTGTTGCGGATACGGTCAAAAAAGCGCTAGGCGATACGCGATTGTCTGTAGAGCAAACGGTTGCACGAGAAGGCTTGTGGCTTGCGCAAACGCCGCAGATGTTTCGGGCAGGCTTGCTTGAGCAGGCGCTGCTTGCAGGGATCGAACGTGGTTTGCCCATTACCGATGA
This sequence comes from Alcaligenaceae bacterium, assembly GCA_037134635.1. GTDB lineage: Bacteria > Pseudomonadota > Gammaproteobacteria > Burkholderiales > Burkholderiaceae_B > Zwartia. Next base: position 2,089 of record JBAXLV010000279.1, on the reverse strand, counting down.
AGCCTCAGCGCTTGAGGCAGCAGGGCATGCTCCGCTTTTAGTGCAAGGTTCTGCGCGTAATGCCAAGGTCACTTGGCCTGACGATTTTGAGTGGGTACAGTCATGGTTATAAGTGAGCAAAATCAATGAGTATGAGCCCATTTCGTATCGGACAAGGTTTTGATGTGCACGCGTTGGTACCTGAACGTGCGCTCATGATTGGCGGCGTTGATATCCCGCACAGTCTGGGTTTGTTGGGGCATTCAGATGCTGATGTCCTGCTACATGCGTTAACCGATGCTTTACTAGGCGCTGCGGGGCTGGGCGATATTGGCCGTCATTTTCCTGATACGGATCCGCAATATCGCGGTGCGAATAGTCGTGTCTTGTTAAGGGCCGCTTATCAGCGTGTGCGCGAGGCGGGTTGGCAAGTGGTCAATATTGATGCCACGATTCATGCACAGGCGCCCAAAATGGGCCCACATGTGTCTGCGATGATTGCGAATATTGCAAGTGACTTAGCCCTTGAGCCGCAGGCAATCAATATCAAAGCAAAAACAAATGAAGGCTTGGGGCATTTAGGACGACAAGAGGGGATCGCTGCCAACGTGATTGCGTTGCTTACGTCTGAACGTGCGTCCTTGGCAACTCAATCCTAACCTTTAGACCTTGAGCAGCGCCCGATAGCAGGGTCAGTGAGCCGCCCGCATGGTGAATTAACCGTTCGACAATTGCCAAGCCAAGCCCCGTGCCTGCTGCACCCGTGCGTGCCGTATCGCCGCGTGAAAAAGGCCTGCGAACGCGTTCAATATTAGCATTTGAAATTCCGGGGCCTTGATCGCATACCTCGATGACGACACAATCTGTTTCAAGTTTGAGCGCAATCGATAGCTCTAGCGTGCCATCTTCGGTGCGCCCATAGCGCCGCGCGTTTTCAAGCAGATTGTTCATGACACGTTGTAGATCAAACGCACTCATATAGGCCCAGACGTTGGGTGTCACTCGGGCGCGCAAGTGGCCACCTTGGTTGCGTGTGAGGCCGCGCTCTCGCTCGATGATTTCAAACATCAGCATTGATAAGTCGACGGCTTGTCGTGGCATGGCGCTTGGCGGGCGTGCATACTCCATTAGCTGTCCAATTGAGTGATCAATTTGAGCCAAATCTTGGTCGATGCCCAGGCGTGCTTCATCGTCGATATTGCTGAGCTCAATTTCAAGACGCATTCGGGTCAAGGGGGTGCGAAGATCGTGCGAAATCCCAGCCAGCATCAAGGCCCGGTCGGCGTCTGTTTGCTCAAGCTCGCGCGCCATGCGGTTAAAACTTGCGTTGAGGGCGCGCAGCTCGCGTGCACCCGTTTCGGGTAAAGGTGGTGGCGACTCGCCTCGAGATCATAAGTGCGCCCAACGCGCCAAGCGTGACAACGGTCGATTGATCGACGACACGCCGATGGCCGCACCTAAGATAGAAAGTAATAAGGCGGCTGCACCCCAGCTTAACCATTCAAGCCCACCCGTGAGGCCGGTTTCGTGACGATCGAATGAAAGCCAATAGGGTTCGTCGTCGGTTCTAAAACTGACCCAAACGCCTGGGATGTCGTTGACGCGCCACGCTAAGCGGGTTTCGACGCCGAGATTGGCGCGTACCAAGGACGCGATCCGTTGCCAATATCTGTCATCGGGTAGCGGTTCGATTCTATCGTTGCTAGAGCGCGCATAGACGTCTAGGCCTTCGAGGCGCGATAGCTCGCGCAGCATGGCAAACCGTTCGTCCGTTGGCGTGTAGGTCAGCGCTGCTTGAGTGAGGTTGACCGAGGTTGCAATGCGCTTGCTGAGCTGCGCTGCACGCGGCCCTGTTTCGATCGCAATAAACACCATGAGCCATGCGCCCAGGCTTGCGCACATTAAAGCAAGTAGCAACAAAAATGTGCGTGTGAATAAGCCGAGACGCGAACAGCTGAGAAAGGCGCGGCATAGACGTTGCTGCCAATCAGTTGCTTTGCGCGTGAGGGCAACCGAGGCTTGCGTCAGGCTAGAGTCCGCCATCTGGGATAAAAACATAACCATGACCCCAGACCGTTTGAATATAGGCGGGCTTGGAGGGGTTGACCTC
>JBAXLV010000278.1:0-4075 GCA_037134635.1 Alcaligenaceae bacterium | reverse complement strand
CGCTCGTCCTGGGTAGCCTACGCGACTCGCCGCCAGGGCAGCCCGGTAACTGGACCCTTGAAAATTGGGCGAATCTTGCTTCACCTGGGGTGATCGACACCTTAATCACCACCATCCAGGTCGCCTGTCTGACCACCATCTTTTCAATGATCTTAGGTACGATGCTCGCGCTCATCATTCATCGTACCGATTTTCGCTGGCCCAACGCGATGACCGGCTTATTAGGTTTAAGCTTTTATTTCCCCTCTTTTATTTTAGGCATGGCATGGATAGTCATTGGGTCGCCGGGCGGCTTGATCAATGACCTCATGCGTGAACTATTTGATATCGAGGCCAATCTCGATATCTACAGCGTCAGCGGAATCGTTTTAGTCATGGTGCTTCACCAAGTGCCCTTTGTATACCTAACCATGCGCGGCCCAGTACTTGGAATGGATCCAAGCTACGAAGAGGCAGCGCGCACGTCGGGCGCATCAGCATTTACGATGCTCAGACGTGTAACCTTACCCATGCTGTCGTACGCGCTCGCCTCAAGCGCATTGCTTTGTTTGGTCATGTCACTCGAACAATTCGGCATCCCGGTTTTACTCGGCATACCGGGACGTGTCACGGTCTTAGCCACTCAGATCTATTTGTTGTGTCGGTTTCCGCCGACCGCCTATGGGCTGGCCGCGGCAATTGGTCTAACACTTGCAGCCATTACCGCCTTGGCAATTTTGCTACAACGTAGACTCGCAAGCGGCGGGCAAGCAGTGGTCACCACGGGCAAGGCTGGACGCATCACACCGATACGGCTTGGCGCCTGGCGTTGGCCCGTGAATATTTTTTGTGGCCTATATATTTCGATGGGCTTGATCTTGCCGACGATCATTTTGCTTTACACCTCATTAATAAAATTTTTTACCGGCAACCCGCTTAATGCGGCGTATACCTTTCGCAACTACATCAGCATCTGGGAGTCAGAAGGCACGCAACTCGCCACCTTGAACACCTTGCTTGTCTCAGGAGGCGGTGCGCTGGTCGGTGTAATGCTTGGCGCTGCGTGTAGCTATTTCACGGTCAGACTTAAACCCACCGGACATCGTGTACTCGACATGCTCGTGATGTTGCCCTTCGGGGTGCCAGGCGTTGTACTCGGACTGGGGTTGCTCTGGGCCTATGCCTATTTGCCCTTGCCACTGTATGGCACCATGACCTTGATCGTACTGGCGTATGTGACACGCTTTTTACCGTACGCAACTGAAACGGCGGGCGCGCGCTTCGTACAACTTGATCGCAGTCTGGAAGAAGCCGCATGGACCGCCGGCGCGAGTCGACAAACAGGGGTTTGGAGAATCGTATTGCCGTTGAGCTTACCGTCACTACAAAGTGGTTACTTTTTGCTATTCATGGCCTTTTTCAGAGAAATCTCTGCAACGATTTTAATTTTTACAGCCTCCACGTCGGTACTTTCTGTATCGATCTGGTCTTACTTCGAACAAGCGGACTGGGGCATGGCGAGCGCCCTATCTATTTTGGCCATGATTTTAATGTTGGGCATCATGTCGGCTCTTCTCTGGGCAATGCCTGGAGCACGGCAGAGATAAAACGAGCAATATATAGGCAAACTCATGGGCATCTCAGTTAGAGACCTTATCAAGGTGTACGGAAAATCCACTGTCATCAAAGGAATTTCTTTTGATGTCGCAGATGGCGAATTCGTGACGCTTTTAGGACCAAGCGGCTGTGGCAAAACCACCACCCTGCGAGGCATCGCTGGTTTAGATACCATCGATGGGGGTGAAATTCGTATCAATGATCAGGTCGTTTCAAATGCGAGTTCAGGCGTTTTTGTGCCTCCTCACGAACGTAATCTCGGCATGGTCTTTCAATCGTATGCTGTTTGGCCTCACCTCACCGTTGCACAAAACGTTGCCTTTCCGCTCACGGTAAGAGGCGTGCACGATACGGCCGAAGCAGTTAAATGGGCGCTTGATATTGTCGGAATGAACCATCTTGCCGCAAGAAGACCTTCAGAATTATCGGGGGGTCAGCAGCAGCGCGTTGCACTCGCACGCGCGATTGTCGGCAAACCACAGGTCTTACTGTTTGACGAGCCACTCTCAAACTTGGATGCAAGACTGCGCGACCGCACGCGGGCTGAGATCAGTCGCATTCAACGCGAACTTCGCGTGCCGGCCATTTACGTGACTCATGATCAGACCGAGGCGCTTTCGATGTCTGATCGGATCATCGTGATGAACGCTGGACTGACGATGCAAGACGGTACGCCAACACAGATTTATCACGAACCTGTCAATCGTTTTGTCGCAGACTTTATTGGAAATGCGAATTTCTTAAACATACAGCGACGCGGCCCAACGTGGGCTCTACCCGATGGAACACCTCTACTGGTCACTGCCGACGCCAAGCACCTGAATGACAAACCCGTCGTAGCACTTTTACGTCCGGAAACCATTCAAATTGAAGATCGTCCGCCCAATCAAGCGATCCCAGGCCTCAATCGTTTAAACGGCAAGGTTGTCAGCAGTATATTTTTAGGCCAGCATATTGAACATCTCATCCACGTTGCAGGTACCGAGTTGCGCGCGTTCTCGCGTGAGCCTCTTAAAGCCGGCGACACGATTACACTATCTTTTCATGCAAACGACTGTCGCGTATTAATCGACGATACTAACTAGCAACACACAACGCAGTCACCTACCACCAATTAGATCAACAGGAATTTAGTCATGACTCAGTCAAACGCCCCTCAAACGATCCTTGAGCAAATCGCCGAACGTATTGTCTCCTTTGATCTGAAGGCCATCACACCACAAGCCATTATGTTGTCGCGTACCGCCATCATTGATACCCTGGGTGTCACCCTGGCCGGTGCAATCGAGCCATGCACAACCAACCTGTTACGCACTCCCGGGGTCGCCTCAGCCCCTGGTATTTGTACAATTTTTGGCACCTCACAAAAAACGTCGGCGTTAGATGCCACCTTTATTAATGGCACGGCTTCGCACGCCTTGGATTACGATGACTTTAGTCAGCCAATGGGCGGCCATCAATCCGCCCCGTTGGTCGCCCCGCTCATGGCTGTCGCCGAAGAGCGCGGCGCCTCTGGCCTGCAACTGATTCAGTCCTACGTGGTCGGCATCGAAACCGAAATCCGCCTGGCGCGTGCAGTGAACTTTTACCACTATGACAAGGGCTGGCACCCCACTGCAACACTCGGTGTGTTCGGAGCCGCCGCCGCCTCCGGCCACCTGTTAGGTCTCAGCGCAAAAAAACAAGCCATTGCTCTGGCCATTGCAGCCTCCTTTGCCTCGGGCATCAAGGCAAATTTCGGCACGATGGTCAAGCCGCTTCATGTTGGTCAATCCGCGCGCAATGGATTGTTGGCGGCACTGATGGCCGATGCAGGCTATGACGCGAACCCCGAAGCGCTTGAACACCATCAAGGATTTTTCAATGCGTTCAATGGCAAAGGCAATTACGACGCCAAACTGATTTTTGAAAATTGGGCAAATCCGCTCGAAGTCTTAAGCCCCAGCATGGGACTCAAACAATTCGCTTGCTGTGGCAGTACCCATCCTGCGGTCACGATGGCGCTTCAACTGCGCCAAGAAGAGACCTTCAGTCCGCAAGATATCGAAAAAGTCGATATCCTGCCGCACCGACGTCGTCTGCCACACACCAACAATCCAGATCCTCAAACACCGCTCGCTGCTAAATTCTCAGTTCAATACGCGGTGGCTCGCGCCTTGGTCAATGGCGCGGTCCGTCTCGATGACTTTGAAGGCGAGGCCCATTTTGATAGTAATGTGCGCGCGATTATGGCAAAAACAACCGCAATGCCGCATCCCGACATGCCGGACGATTCACCCGACCAATTCGGAGCCGAAGTCATTGTTGCCCTCAAAGACGGCCGCACCGTTGCCCGGCGGATTAACAGCTTGGTCGGACGCGGTGGAGACTATCCTCTGACAAGCGACGAGCTTTGGGAGAAATTTAACGACTGCGCCAAGCGCGTGCTGCCGGCTAATGAAATCCCGGCACTGTTTGCTAAGCTTGAAAACCTCGAAAA
>JBAXLV010000277.1:0-4082 GCA_037134635.1 Alcaligenaceae bacterium | reverse complement strand
ACCACTGCGGATATAACGCCTTTGTGATCTCGCCATCAAGACGCCACGCTGTGCACCCACCTAGTTGATACGGACGCTTTGTTGGATCAGCCGCATTGCGTCGCTGCCCAGACATCGTTTGCACAGCGGCAGTAGGAAGGACCGCCGCTAACTCAGTCATGTGCGTGCAACCATCGGTGCGACTAAAACGCTCTTTGACTTGTTGTCGAAAACTTTTAAGCAAATTCATACCCACCAAATCGCCATATGCGCCGGCGATTGAGGTGCAAGGTTCGCCAAAGGGGGACGCATCGTAGGCCGCACTCGCTTCTTGAATCGTAAAGCTGCTATCGATGGTAATGCGCAGATGCATATGATGAAACGCTTGCCCCGCTTTTTGTTCGCTGCCATCACGCTTGGTGTAATCAAACGCCTTTGAGTCAATAAGTTCAGCTTCAAGATCCCACAGACCGTCTTCTCGCTCAAACGTATGTACTTTGATTGAGCGGTTATGAAGCGGCTTACGAGGATAAGCGGTTGGCGGCAAAGGCATGCGATTTAACTTGTGAAATGACACAGTGCAACAAAGCACCAAAGTATAGCGCAGCCGCGCGAGATTACCTAAGCGCGAGCAAGAGGCGAAATTACGACTCAGCCTCGGGCGGGTCTTTAAGCAGCCGGTGAATCACATCATGCGAAAAGCCCCGCGCTGCCAAAAAGCGCCCTTGGCGGCCATATTCAGCGGTATCTTTTGGGGAGCCTGTACGCCAAAATTTCTTTTGCCAAACAATTTTGGCACGCTCTAGCTCAGAATCTTTGAGTTCAAGGCGCACCTGAGCGACTTGTGCGGGGCTAATCCCCTGCTGAGTGAGCTCTTGGGCAATCTTGGCTAGGCCTTGTTGACCCGCCTTTCGATGCACAAAGCCTTGTACGAAACGCTCATCAGACTGCCAACCCTCGTTAGCCAAGGCGTCAAGCAATGTATCAAGCTCTTCAGGACTTTGCGAATGAGGCGACAGTTTGCGGGTTAACTCAACACGACTGTGTTCGCGTCGAGACAACAAACCAACGGCCCGGGCCCTGAGGGACAGGCCGGACCGCGGTTTAACTTCTTCGTCCATTACCGAGACAAATCACTAATGTGTGAATCAGAGCTCATCTTCTAAGTCAGGCTCGGCAACAACCGCTTTTGAAGCCTTACTCGGAGCTGCTTTTGCGCCGCCAGCAGCAGCATTGGCAGCAGCCTCTTCGACCGAAGGCGTGCGCGCCACTACCCCAAGCTTTTCACGAACTCGATTTTCGATTTCAATGGCCATCGCAGGGTGCTCGCGCAGATATTCGCGCACATTGTCCTTACCTTGGCCAATGCGATCACCGTTATAACTAAACCAGGCACCTGCTTTATCAACGATACCCGCAACCACACCCAGATCAATGATTTCGCCTTCACGTGAAATCCCGGCCCCGTACATGATGTCAAATTCGGCTTGTTTAAACGGTGGGGCAATCTTATTTTTAACAACTTTTACGCGCGTTTCGTTGCCGACGACCTCGTCACCCTTTTTGATACCACCAATCCGACGGATATCCAGACGCACAGAAGCATAAAATTTAAGTGCATTACCGCCAGTTGTGGTTTCAGGATTACCGAACATGACGCCGATTTTCATTCGAATCTGGTTAATGAAAATCACCATGCAGTTGGTGCGCTTGATGCTTGCAGTCAGCTTACGCAAGGCTTGACTCATTAAGCGCGCTTGCAAACCAGGCAGGGAGTCGCCCATTTCGCCTTCGATTTCAGCCTTTGGCGTGAGTGCGGCAACTGAGTCGATGACGATTAAATCAACCGAACCAGAGCGCACCAAGGCGTCGGTGATTTCGAGAGCTTGTTCGCCCGTATCGGGCTGAGAAATCAACAAATCGGTTAAGTTCACACCCAATTTAGAGGCGTATTGCACATCAAGCGCGTGCTCAGCGTCAATAAAGGCGCAGGTACCACCAACTTTTTGCATTTCGGCGATAACTTGCAACGTAAGTGTTGTTTTACCGGACGATTCAGGGCCGTAGATTTCGATTACGCGGCCTCGGGGTAACCCGCCGACGCCCAGGGCGATATCTAAACCCAGCGAGCCTGTTGAAACAACTTGAATGTCATGTTCGACCTCATTATCCCCGTAACGCATCACGGATCCTTTACCGAACTGCTTTTCGATTTGCGCGAGCGCTGCAACCAGTGCTTTTGCTTTTTCGGGGGAGCCGGCTTTGAGGGCTTTTTCGTCCATGACTATCCTTTAAGTAGAAATCAATAAATTAATTATACTGTACATAAAAACAGTATTGCAAGCTTTTTATACAACAATTCAAACAATAAGGGTTTACCCGCTGCCATGCCTAAGTTCGTAGGCAGATTCTAGATGCTATGACAGAATAGGCTCTCTAAGTTGTCATTTGGCTCTTTTAAGCATGCGTATTCTGATCGCAGAAGACGACAGTATTTTGACCGATGGCCTAACGCGCTCGTTACGTCAAAGCGGCTATGCAGTCGATGCAGTCAGCGATGGGATCGCCGCAGACGCGGCTCTGATGGCGCAGGAGTTCGATCTGCTGATTCTTGACCTTGGCCTACCCCGCATGTCAGGCCTAGAGGTCTTAAGCAAACTGCGCGCGCGTCAATCGCGCCTGCCCGTACTCATTCTCACCGCAGCCGACAGCGTCGAGCAGCGCGTCAAGGGGCTTGACCAGGGTGCCGATGATTACATGGCTAAGCCCTTTTCGCTCTCAGAACTTGAAGCGCGTGTACGTGCGCTGGCCCGACGCGGAGCCGGCGGTGGCTCGACCATCTTGCGCCATGGCAAACTTGAGTTTGATCAAACAGGTCGCGTCGCCCTGGTCAATCAGCAGACTCTGGATCTATCGGCCCGCGAGGTCAGTTTGCTAGAAATATTACTCACCCGTAGCGGTCGGATGGTAAGCAAAACCCAAATCGTTGATCACCTATGCGAATGGGGTGAAGAGGTCAGTTCTAACGCAATTGAAGTGTATGTGCACCGCTTGCGCAAAAAACTTGACGACAGCGGTGTCAAAATCACGACCGTTCGAGGCCTGGGCTATTGCCTCGAGCGCGAACAACCGGCCTTGACTGCGACGCTTTAAGTGACCAAAGGCCTGACTTCGACCGCAACCCCACCTTGGGTTCAACCCCGAGAAGCCCCTCGTAAAATCACAACGGTTGAACCCATCCTCGATGAGGGCAATGCGAATCTAAATGAGCGTGCCGCCAGACGCTCTTTACTAGGAGAAGTTTTAGACTGGCTGCTGGCTCCATTATTTTTGTTGTGGCCCATGAGTATCGCGATTACTTATGTCGCTGCACAAGATTTGGCTAACGTTCCCTACGATTTGAGCCTAAGCAACGCGCTCGAAGTGTTAAGTCAGCAGATTGAAGTCGAACACGGACGCGCCAATTTCAAACTTTCAGCACCCGCTCGACTTGCCCTACGCACGCGCGAAAACGACGGCGTATTTTGGAAGGTGATTGGCCCGACAGGCGAATTGTTGGGTGGAGATGCTGAACTCCCCTCGCCTGAAAAAGTCGCGAGTCAGGACTTTGACACGGTGTATTACAAAAACCAGATGACACGCGGTTTTGAAATTCGGTTTGCGTATATCTGGCGTACTGCTGGCTTGCGTGAAGCGGGACCCGTGCTCGTCGTCGCAGCCGAGTCCATCGAGCGACGCGTTGCCTTAGCGAACGACATCATTAAAGGCGTGATCATCCCGCAATTTTCGGTTTTGCCGATTGCTGCACTTTTAATTTGGTTTGGTCTTTCGCGCGGTGTGGCTCCGATCAATGCTTTACAAAAACGCTTGCGCGCCCGAAAGCCTGATGATCTATCGGCTATTGATGCGCGTAATGTGCCCATTGAGATCGAACCACTTGTCAATGCCATGAACGAGTTACTCGCCCGCCTGGCAAACAATATTCTGGCGCAGCAGCGCTTTGTGGCCGATGCCGCGCATCAACTCAAAACGCCTCTCGCCGGTTTGCGCACTCAGGCAGAACTGGGGATGCGAGGCACCCTGTCTGACGAAACCTTGACAAG
>JBAXLV010000276.1:0-4085 GCA_037134635.1 Alcaligenaceae bacterium | reverse complement strand
ATCCCGATATCGACTGCATTCGCCAGATTCTGATAGTACTCAAACACACCGTCAGCAGAACGCGGGCCGTAATAAGGCGGCCAGCACATCACTAAGTCAGCACCTGCCGTCTGCGCATGTCGTGCAAGCTCGATCGAGTCTTTATAAGACGTATGTGAAACACCCGCGATAATTGGCACCCGACCCGCATTGGCTTCAATCATGGTGTCCGTCACGCGCTTGCGTTCGTCCATGGTGAGGGTCCAGAACTCTTGGTACACCGAGCCCAGATACAAACCTCGCGCACCCGGCAAACCAATCAAGTGATCTACATTGTGACGCAACCCTGCGTAATCAATTTCAAGATCATTTTTAAAAGGCGTCGTGGTTGTCACGATATACCCACTCAAGGTATTGCGCGTCCATTGTTTTGCAGCGGCTCTTTTGTAGTGCATGTCAGACCCCTAACGCATTTACTTAAAGATCAATCAAGTGATTGTGAATAAACTAATCGATCTTAATGTTGCTCTCAGTCACAACTCGATGCCACATCGCACGCTCGGCCTTGAGGACGTGTCCAAAAAATGCGGCGTCTTTACCCAAGGGCTCAAGACCGCGTTTCAAAAAATCTTTTTTAACATCTGCATCATTCACAATTGCCGTGAACTCTTTGGACAATCTATTCACGATCGCTTCGGGTGTGCCGCTTGGGGCTAAAACACCGTACCACCCCTCGACCACAAAATCGCTCAAGCCACTTTCTGCCACTGTCGGCAAATCCGGGGCCGCAGGTGAACGCACCTTGCTACTGATGGCTAAGGCTCGGATTTTTCCAGCTTCAACCTGCGGCATCACCAGAGTCATCGAATCAAAGACAACGGCCAAGCGTCCACCAATCAAATCCGTCATGGCAGGCGCAGCGCCTTTGTAGGGAACATGCACCATTTGAATACCCGCCTGCCGCATAAACAATTCCATCGCTAAATGGGCAGTCGACGCATTACCGGCAGAACCATAACTGAGACCACCGGTTTTCTGTTTCGCCAAGGCAATAAATTCTGCGAGTGTTTTTGCAGGAACCTCAGCGTTGACCGCTAGCAACAAAGGATAGCTCGTCAATAAATTTACGGGTGCCAAGTCGCGAACTGGATCGTAAGCCAGATTTTTATATAGCGAAGGATTCACCACGATAGGACCTGGAAACGCCAACAAAAGTGTGTAGCCATCGGGGGCAGCCCGCACAACGGTTTCAACCCCAATGTTGCCGCCCGCTCCCGGTTTGTTATCGACAACGACTGGGACGCCCAGACGCTCTTGTAACTTCTGGGCCATTTGGCGCGCGACGATATCAGTCATGCCACTCGCGGCAATCGGCGCAACCAGACGAATTGATTTCGACGGAAAGTCTTGGGCGCAAGCGTGACTACTTGCAAAGGTGCTGATGAGGCTGCCCATGAAAAACATGAATATTTTTTTTCTGAAATCACACAACATCAATTTATCTCCGGGCACCTAGAGCATTTGCGCGGTTTATCGCAATGTCTGTTTATCATTATTGATAACACTTAGTAGTATCATTTCTGTCAATTTACAACAAAGCGCAGCACTCTGATCGGTTTAAGCTGATTTAAACCAATTTCAAGGGCGACTTCACGCAAATGAGACCAACCATGCAAACTAAAACAACGTTAACGCCTTCTGATGGCAACTACCCTTTAGGGGTCGCCGTTGTCATAGGTGGAAGCGGTGGAATCGGCAAAGGCATCTGCCTTGCACTGGCCGCACAAGGCGCTCAAGTTGCACTCAGCTATCGCTCAAGCGCTCAAGCGGCACAACAAACCGTGCGCGAGATTGAACAACTTGGCCAGACAGCCGAAGCATTTGCCCTTGAACTCTCGTCGTTTGAACAGGTTCAAGCAGCGTTAATCGATATTCACAACCGTTATCAGTGCATTCACACACTGGTGTTTGCTGCGGGCGCCGACATCACGATGACCTTTGTCAGCAATATCGATCACGCAGAGTGGCATCGCACTGTTAATAATGAGCTTAATGGATTCTTCCATGTCATCAAGGTCGCCTTACCTTTGATGCGTCAAACCGGTGGTGGCTCCATCGTCGCCATTACAACCGCTGGGCTCGATCGTCACCCGCCCTTGGATATTTTATCGACAGCACCCAAGGCCGGAATTGAAGCCTTAATACGAGGCATCGCGCGAGAAGAAGGACGATACAACATTCGGGCGAACTGCGTTGCCCCGGGCGTTGTAGATGGTGGCTTGTTCGACCGGCTCAAACCGCAAGTCAAACCAGAATTTATTGAAGCCATGAAACGCAACACTGCGCTTAAGCGCTTTGGAACCATTCAAGAAATTGCGGGGGTCGCCGCATTTTTGACAACGCCTGCTGCGGCGTATGTCACTGGCCAACATCTTTGCGTTGATGGTGGCTACTCAGTATGAATGCGTCATCACTTGCAGACGTAGACGGACTCACGCTTGGCCAAGCACTCAGGCGATCAAGTGCGCGATGGCCTAATCAAGATTTTTTTAAAACGGCAGACGTAACCGTTAGTTTTTTAGAATTTGATCAGCGGGTCGACCAGTTTGCTCAAGCACTGCTGGCACTTGGACTCAAGCGACACGATCACATTGCCGTATGGCTTGGCAACTCACTCGAATGGGCACTCACTTTTTGTGCCTGCGCTCGGATCGGCGCCGTCTTAGTGCCCATCAATACCCGCTACACCGCTTCAGAGGCTGGTTATATTCTGGCGCAATCAGACGCTAAAGCGCTGGTCATGACCTCGACGCTATACGGCTTAAATTATCTCAACATGCTTGAGCAGGTCGCACCTAGCCTCGCTCAGGCGCAGCACGATCTGCTCGAATTAAAAGAATTACCCGCGCTTACGCGCATCATCCTAACCGAGCCTGAAAACGCAACGGTGCCGGCGACAGCCAGCAGCACCTTACCTCTCTATGCTGTTCATCTTGAACCGCTTATGCAGCGCGCGCAGGCGCACGAACTTCTGCAAGCAGCCGAACAAGCCGTTCGCATTGAAGATGTCTTATTGATTTGCTACACCTCAGGCACGACAGGAAAACCGAAAGGCGTGATGCACAACCATCGCGTGCTTAAACAAGCCACGCGCGTCGGCATAGCACTTGACCTTAAACCAGGTGGCCGAATTCTTGGGCATATGCCGCTTTACCACGTAGCGGGTTTGTATATGGGCTTTGTTCCGGCGCTCACGCTTGGTGCTTGCTTTATCAACATGCTGCAATGGGAAACGACCCGGGCGCTCGATTTACTCGAGAAAGAACGCATCACAGCTTTTGGCGGTATCCCCACGCACTTTGTTGATTTGGTCAATCACCCTACCGTGACGCAGCGCGATTTATCGAGCGTCGAAAACGCGTGGATTGGTGGATCACCCGTGATGCAAGCAACCTTTGAAAAATTTAAAAAGGTACTCGGTCTGAAACAACTGATGTCCACCTACGGCATGACCGAAAATACGATTTCAACAAGCTTTAATCGACTGACGGATCCCATCGAAGTGTGTTGCCAAAATCGGGCGCCTATTCTAGGTCCGAGTGAAGTCAAAATTATCGACCCCGTGACGCAAAAAGAACAGCCTCGCGGTGCAGTCGGCGAGATTTGGTGCCGCGGTGAAACCGTCATGCTGGGGTATTACAAAAATCCAGAAGCGACCCGCGCAACAATCACCGATGATGGTTGGCTTAAAACCGGAGACCTCGGGCGCTTTGATACCGAAGGATTTTTATCTGTGACTGGTCGTTTGAAAGAAATGTATAAGACGGGCGGCACGAATGTGTATCCGGCCGAAGTTGAACAGTTTCTGGTGCAACACCCCGCGATTGCAATCGTCGCGATCGTGGGCGTACCCGATACAAGGCTGGACGAAGTCGGCTTCGCCTTTATTCAGACTCACCCCGGCATGCACATTACCCATGCTGAATTACGCGCGTTTTGCAAGGGCAAGTTGGCCGATTACAAAGTCCCTCGTTATCTGAAATTACTCGAGGCGATTCCACGCACCACCACCGGAAAAGTGCAACGTTCAGCGCTGCTTGAACTGG
>JBAXLV010000275.1:0-4097 GCA_037134635.1 Alcaligenaceae bacterium | reverse complement strand
CAGTCTAAACACGTTCACAGGTCAAGCTATGTACTCACTTAAAGTTTTTAGTCAATTACAGCGTTTTATACAACTCGCTTTATTGATGCTGGCGCTAGGCTTGACGCAAAGTGTCTGCGCCCAAGAGTATCCCCAAAAATCTATACGAGTGATCGTCCCTTGGCCTGCGGGTGGTTTTGTCGATGTGGCGGCACGTCTAGCCGCCGAGCAGCTGACGAGCACGCTCGGCCAGGCTCTCGTCATCGAAAATAAGCCTGGTGCGGGCGGAATGATTGGTGCAGACGCGGTTGCAAAAGCGCAAGGCGATGGCTATACCTTATTGTTTACAACAAGCGCATTGACCATGAATACCGCGCTACGCACCAACATGCCATTTGACCTGAAGACCGATTTGATCCCAATCGCGATCGAAGCGTACTCACCTTCAGTGATCGTGGTGCATCCGATGTTAGGCGTCAAAACACTGCAAGAGCTCATTACCTTAGCCAAACAACAACCGGGCAAGCTCACCTACGCCTCAGCAGGCAATGGTACTCCTGCGCACCTCATTGCTGAACTGTTTAAAACCAGCGTTGGAGTGAATATTGTTCACGTCCCCTATAAAGGCGGGCCTCCCGCGATGGTGGATCAAATTGCAGGCCGCGTAGACGTACAGGTCTCCAACGCTATGGGCGCCCTGCAGCAAGTGAAAGAGGGCAAGCTTCTCGCGCTCGCAGTCACGAGTCCAGCACGCTTTGAACAACTGCCAGAGGTCCCCACGATGGCACAGGCGGGGGTCGCAGATTTTGAAACGGATCAGTGGTTAGGTTTTTTTGCCCCGAAGGGGGTTTCGATGACGGTTCTAAAACGTCTGTCTGACGAGATCAATCAAGCGCTTGCCACCGCAACGTTACGCGAAGCGCTCAAGAGTAAAGGGATGCGGGCTGCCAATGCGAGTACCCCAGACGCTTTTCGAGACTATTTGAATACAGACCTCCAGCGCTGGACCGCTTTGGTTAAACGTTTGAATATTTCAGAAGACTAAAAAAGATACCTATGATAATTGCCTCGACACCCAGCAAAGACGCTTTCGCGAAGCAGCCCAATATTTTATTTTTAATGGTGGATCAGTTAGCGGCACCGACCTTGCCCACTTACGGCCATCCAATCGTCAAAGCGCCGAATATTTCGGCACTCGCCGCACAAGGCATTGTGTTTGACAGCGCCTATTGCAACTTTCCAATCTGTGCGCCCTCTCGCTTTTCTTTGCTGTCCGGTCGCTTGCCGCATGCAATCGAAGCCTATGACAACGGCTCTGAGTTTCCCGCGTCCATCCCGACAATGGCTCACTATCTGCGTCAAGCAGGTTATCGCACGACGCTATGTGGAAAAATGCACTTCGTTGGCCCTGATCAATTGCACGGATACGAAGAGCGACTCACCACAGACATCTATCCCGCTGACTTTGCCTGGACACCGGATTGGTTAAAAGGCCCTGCATATCGCCCCACGGGCGTAAGTATGCGCGGCGTGGTCGAAGCGGGGCCCTGTTTGCGCAGCCTGCAGATTGATTACGATGATGAAGTTGAATATCACGCCTTACAAAAACTCTACGACCTTGCCCGCGCACCAAGCGAGTCGCCTTTTTTTCTGACGGTGTCCTTTACTCACCCTCACCCACCCTTTGTCGCGCCACAGCAATACTGGGATATGTACAACAGCGATGAGATTGATCAGCCCAAAGTTTCTGAAATCGCTTTCGATCAGTTAGACGAGCATTCTCAATGGCTTTACACCGCACATGCCCAAGGGCAACACGACATTACTCCCGAGCGCGTGCGCAATGCACGAGATGCCTATTACGGCATGATCACCTACACTGATGCAAAAATTGGTCGGATCATACAAACACTCAAAGAACTGGGCCTCGATGAAAACACGTTGATCGTACTCGCCGGTGATCACGGTGAAATGCTGGGTGAACGAGGTATGTGGTACAAGCAAACTTTTTTTGAATGGTCGGTGCGGGTTCCTTTGATTGTCTCAATGCCACAGCGCTTTAAGCCAAACAGAGTATCAGCGCATGTCTCGCTCGTCGACCTACTACCCACCTTCTTAGAACTTTCAAAAAATCCACAATCGGTCGAACCTGTTGATCCGCTTGCTGGTCAAAGCCTGGTCCCGTTGATGGACGGTACAGAATCGGGTGCAGAACGCTGCGTCATTTCTGAGTACAGTTCTGAAGGCGTTTGCGCTGCATCGCGAATGGTTCGCTTAGGTCGTTACAAATATATTTATACCTATCAACTCGCGCCCATGCTGTTTGATCTTGAATCAGATCCTGACGAACTGCAAAACCTTGCCGAGCAACCCGCCTTTGCAAGCATTCAGTTTGCTTTGCACATCAAAGCCATAGAAGGCTGGGATCCCGCGCAAGTGCATGCGGACATCCTCGCAAGCCAAAAGCGCAGACTGTTCATTGCTCAGGTCAACGAAACCTCTGAGCCTCCCGCACCTAATTGGGCATATCAACCTTTCGTGGACGAGACGAAACGATACATTAGAGGGTCAGGTACAGCTGGCCCGATGGGAAAGAAAGCTCAAGCGCGATTTCCATATGTACCGCCCGTATTACCCGATCGGTGAGTCATGATGATAAAAACGATAGGATTTCCGGGACGTTACCTCCAAGGTCCTGATGCGGTGCAGCACCTACCTGAGTTATTGAAAGAATTTTTATTATTGAAACCGGTCGTCTTGATGGATGATCTTGTGCGAGCAAGCGTTGGTGACTTATTGCTTAAGCCACTCTCTGTGGCAGGTATTGAGACGACGGTGCTGCGCTTTGCGGGTGAATGCACCAGCGAGGCGATTGAACAGCTGGCATCTGAAGCTGATCAGACACAGTCCGACGTAGTAATTGGCTACGGTGGTGGCAAAACGATTGATGCAGCAAAGGGAATTGCCAAAGCGCATGACCTTCGACTCATTATTGCGCCTACGATCGCTTCAAATGACTCCCCAACAAGCCGTCTCATTGTGTTGTATGACGATCAGCACCGCGTAACCCGGGTCGATCGATTAACGCGCAACCCCGATATCGTACTTGTAGATACATCGATCATTGCACGTGCCCCCGCAAGATTCTTTGCAGCAGGGCTGGGCGATGCCTTGAGCAAAAAATTCGAAGCCACTCAATGCCATCTTGCAGGAGGACTGAATTTTTTTGGTACCCAGTCGCTATCAACCGCTCGCCTGTTAGCCGAACGATGCTACGAAACAATCATCGAATTTGGCTTGCCTGCGCTTAAACAGATTCGAGAACACGGGACTCCAAACGAAAGCGTCGAACGCGCAATCGAGGCGTCCGTCTTGTTAAGTGGCCTAGGCTTTGAAAGCGGCGGCTTATCGCTTTCGCACGCCTTAACGCGTGGTTTTTCTGCCCATCCCGTGATGAGTACTTTTTTACATGGCGAGACTGTCGCTTTTGGCTCGATTGTTCAATTAGTTGCTGAAGATCGATCTCAAGTCGACATCCAGGCTCATATCGATTTCTGTCACGCTTTGAACTTGCCCATTTCGCTCGCTCAGTTGGGGGCAGAAAATGCGACTGATGATGAAATTTTACAAATGGCGACACTCACGGCAGCGGCGCCTTATATCGGAAACCTGACACCCAACGCGGATGCGCATCGTATCGCGCAGTGCATTCGTACCGCAGACGCCTTGGGCCACGCAAGTATCAAATAGTCAGTTAAGCTTAATCAATCAAAAAATAAAGCCTAACAAAAGTGGTATCGACACCTCATCAAACAGGAGACAAAATGAACTTTGCAAATAAAGTAGCGGTGGTAACCGGCGCTGGCGGCGGCTTAGGACTGGCAATTATCGAGAAATTCGCCCGCGGTGGCGCAGCGATAATCGCCTTAGATTATTCACAAAAAATGGCAGATGCAGCGGCCGAAAAAGTTCGTTCACTCACCAAGCAAAAGGTACTGGCCTTACAGTTCGATGTGGCTGATCATCACTCTGTGGCAAAGGCGTTTAGTGCAATTGATCAAGAATTCAAGCAAATTGATATTTTAGTGAACTGCGCCGGTGTACGTGAAGTGCAAAAG
>JBAXLV010000274.1:0-4131 GCA_037134635.1 Alcaligenaceae bacterium | reverse complement strand
AGCGATCGAGGTTGACATGGCGCTGCCCGGTACCCTGCCGGTCATGAACCGCGCGGCCGTTGAACATGCCATTCGCTTGGGCCTAGCCGTCGGTGCCACGATTGCACCACGCTCGATCTTTGCGCGCAAAAATTATTTTTATCCTGATCTGCCCAAAAACTATCAAATCAGTCAATACGAAATCCCTGTCGTATTGGGTGGATCCCTCACGTTTTTTGTCGGTGACAAAGAAACAACCATCAACCTGACGCGCGCGCATCTTGAAGAGGATGCGGGAAAATCGTTACACGATAACTACGTCGGCCCCCATGGCGAATCGTCAACAGGCATCGATCTCAATCGTACCGGCACCCCTTTGCTTGAAATCGTCTCTGAGCCCGAAATGCGGTCAGCGGCCGAGGCCGTAGCCTATGCCAAAACACTACATAGTCTGGTGATGTGGCTAGGCATTTGCGACGGCAACATGCAAGAGGGTTCATTTCGCGTTGATGTAAACGTATCCGTGCGTCCAGTCGGCCAAAAAGAGTTTGGCACGCGCTGCGAAATCAAAAACGTGAACTCTTTTCGCTTTATTGAACGCGCCATTAATTACGAAGTACGTCGACAGATCGAACTCATTGAAGACGGCGGTAAAGTCGTTCAAGAAACGCGCTTATACGATGCCGATCTTGATGAAACGCGCAGCATGCGCAGCAAAGAAGATGCACACGACTACCGTTATTTTCCTGATCCAGATTTACCACCGCTCGTGATTGGTCAAGACTGGATCGAACGCGTCAGGCAATCCATGCCCGCGTTACCCGACGCGCTCAGACAACGCTTCGTCAACGAGTTTGGACTTGCACCCGTCGATGCGGCCCAGCTTTCCAGTAGCCGTGCAATGGCAAACTACTTTCAAGAAGTCGTTGATGCCTTACCCGCCGGCCAGGCCAAACTCGCCGCGAACTGGCTCATGGGCGAAGTATCAGCAACGCTTAACCGCGAAGAAAAAGATATTGCTCAGTGCCCGGTGTCGGCACCGATGCTCGCCGCTCTGCTCAAACGCATTTTAGACAACACCATTTCAAACAAAATAGCGCGCGACGTGTTTGCAGCCATGTGGGCCGGCGAAGAAAACGGCCAGCCCGACGCCATCATTGCAGCAAAGGGTCTTACGCAAATTAATGACACTGGCGCGATCGAAGCGATGATCGACGCCGTGTTAGCCGAACAGGCTGCGATCGTGGCCGAGTATCGCGCTGGAAAACAAAAAGCGTTTAACTCGCTTGTTGGTCAAATCATGAAAGCTGCCAAAGGAAAAGCCAACCCTCAGCAGGTCAATGATTTACTCAGGGCCAAACTCGACAACGCTTAGGCTGCGCCCAAGCAACGCCGCCTATTGAATGCCATAGCGTGCCCGATACGCGAGTACAGCCTCGCGATATTGGGCAAACTCTACATTTTGCGCAAGTAACGTCAAAATATCGTCAAGAGATGCAATCGTCACAACAGGCAGACCATAACGCTGCTGCACTTCCTGCACCGCTGAATGCGACGACAACTGGCCCTCGGCACCCGCTCGCTCCATGCGATCCATTGCAATCAACACCGCGCAGGGCTCAGCCCCCGCAGCACGAATAATGTCGACCGACTCACGTACTGAGGTGCCTGCGGTGATCACATCATCAATAATCACGACCCGGCCCTTCAAGGGGGCGCCCACCAACACCCCACCTTCACCATGATCTTTGACTTCTTTGCGGTTATAGGCAAAATCAATCGAGCGCCCTTTTAAGGCCGGATGCCCCGCCAGCGCAACTGCAGTCGCGGTCGCAAGCGGTATGCCTTTATAGGCCGGGCCAAACAACATATCAAAGGGCAGTTTAGAATCCACCAGAGCCTGCGCATAAAACTGCGCCAATCGCCCGACCGAAGCCCCCGAGTTAAACAAGCCCGCATTAAAGAAGTAAGGGCTGGTGCGCCCCGATTTAGTCACAAAACTGCCGAATCGCAACACGCCTTCATTCAAGGCAAACTGCACAAACGCACTACGCTCTGAACCCGTTGACATTGCAAACCTCGCGCTTTAAGTATTTCAATGTATTGAATTATCTCATTGACCAGGAGTCTGACCTTGCTTCGCATCACCTCACTAAATCTAAATGGTATCCGCTCGGCCTACAACAAAGGGCTGGCTCAATGGTTAAAAACACATCAGGCTGACATCGTTTGCCTGCAAGAACTCAAAGCACATCTTGCCGATATTCAAGAAGATTTACAGCACCCGCACGACTACACCGGCCACTTTCATGCTGCCGAGAAAAAAGGCTACAGCGGGGTCGGACTGTATCTAAAGCAAAAGCCTAATCGCATTCTGCCCGGAATGGGCTGTGAGGAATTCGACCTTGAGGGTCGTGTCATCCGCGCCGATTGGTCAAATATGACGGTCGTGAGCGCCTATTTGCCCTCAGGCTCAAGCGGCCCCGAAAGGCAAGAAGCAAAGTTCCGCTTTTTAGACCAGTTTGGTCCCTGGATGCAGGCCTTGATGGACGATCACAAAAAAACCAGGCGCGAGTATGTGGTTTGCGCCGACTGGAATATCGCACACAAAGAAATTGATCTTAAAAATTGGAAATCAAATCAAAAAAATTCAGGCTTTACACCCGAAGAGCGCGCCTGGGTCACCCACACGATCGAAGAAATTGGCTTTGTGGATGTATTCAGGCAACTAGATGAACGCGCCGAGCAATACACCTGGTGGAGCAATCGCGGCCAGGCCTGGGCAAAAAACGTTGGGTGGCGGCTTGACTATCAACTCGTCACACCCGGTTTAGCCAAGCTGGCCAAAGCGGCCAGTGTCTACAAAGATGAACGTTTTTCAGATCACGCGCCACTTACCATCGATTACGACTTTGCCCTGAAATAAGCAGACACTTAAGCGCCTACCGCGTCGATACGATCGATATCTTTTCGACGCCAGTGCAACAGCAATAGACCTGGTAAGGCGATCAATACGGTCAGTAAAAAGAAGGTCGGCCAACCTGCGTACTGAACCAAGGGTGGTGTTAACGGGCCGGCCAGATAGGTGCGGCCCACAGCAGATAGCGCGGACAGCAAGGCAAATTGCGTGGCTGAAAACTGCTGATTGCACAGGCCCATCAATAACGCCACAAAAGCAGCCGTGCCCATCCCACCACACAGATTTTCAATGCCGACTCCAGCTGCCATCAGCCAAATGCTGTGCGGCCCTACTGAAATTAACCAAAACCCCAAATTCGAAATCGCCTGCAACACGCCAAACAACATCAGCGAGCGATAAAGACCAAGCCACGCCATCAACGCACCACCGGCGAGTGCACCGACAATAGTCGCAGCCAACCCAAGTAGCTTATTCACCGTACCGACTTCAGTCGCTGTATAACCTGCCGCACGAATCAAGAAGGTGGTCGATAACGCCCCCGCAAACGCGTCGCCCAACTTATACAAAACGATCAATACCAGAACAGTGACCGCTTCAGGCCGCGAAAAAAATTCGTTAAAGGGTTCAATCACCGCTTGCGTCAATGATCGGGGCGTTTGCGCAGGCACCTCAGGTTCAGGTGCCCACAAACTGGCCAACGCTGCCAGCAACATTAAGCCACCCATCAGCATGTAGGTCGTGCCCCAGCCCAGCCATTGATCCGCCAAGATTAAGGCCAATCCACCTGAGACCAACATCGCCAAGCGATACCCCAAAACAGATAACGCCGCGCCGGCACCGCGTTCGTCTTTATGTAAAACGTCGCTACGATACGCATCGAAGGCAATATCCTGGGTCGCCGAACAAAAGGCCACAAAGACTGCAATCAGCGCAAGAGGCAGCAAATTTTGTCCCGGAGATAAACATCCCATCGCCAAGATGCCTAAGGCCAATAAGACCTGCATCAAGACCATCCAGCCACGCCGGCGACCTAGCCACGGCGGTGCGTAACGATCAACCAAAGGCGCCCATAAAAACTTTAAGGTGTACGCAGTACCCACTAGCGTTAAGAAACCAATTTGTTGTAACGAGACTTGTTCAACGGTTGCCCAGGCCTGCAAAGTGCCCCCGGTCAGCGCCAAGGGCAGGCCGCTGGCAAATCCCAGAGCAAGCAAAGGTGCCACACGCCGGCT
>JBAXLV010000273.1:0-4136 GCA_037134635.1 Alcaligenaceae bacterium | reverse complement strand
CAGCGCCCGAAACGCTTTTTTGGCGCTGCGCATAACCTTGAAGAAGGCGGCTCGCTCACCATCATCGGCACCGCACTGATTGAGACTGGCAGCCGGATGGACGAGGTGATTTACGAAGAATTCAAGGGCACAGGTAACTCTGAGATTCACCTTGAGCGTCGTTTGGCCGAAAAACGCGTCTACCCTGCGATTAATCTAAACAAGTCTGGTACGCGTCGCGAAGAGCTGCTGATCAAGCCCGATCTCTTGCAAAAAGTATGGGTACTGCGCAAGTTTATTCACGACATGGATGACGTCGAGTCGATGGAGTTCATTCTAGATAAGATGCGCTCAACCAAGAACAACAATGAGTTCTTTGAGTTAATGAAACGCTAAAGAGGGTTAGTTACCAGGGCCTGACGTCGTGGTGTGCGTAATACTAAAACCGAGTGCCACTAACGCATAGATTCCACCCAACGCCAAGCCGCTAAAGACGGCCTGAAGAATTGCAACCATGAGGTTCTTCCTTACAGCAGAATCGAAAACAACCTTTTACGCTCACGTAAAAGGTTGTTTGTCACCATTGATTGATTATCTCTTTAAATCGGCCGGCGTGATTGACTTCAAGATGTCATCTTGAAAGCGAACAATCGCACCTGCTTCAGTCCACTTGGCAAGATAAAAGTCATCAACACTCAAACCATCATGCTTGATTTTTGTAAATGGTTTGTTGTACAGCTTGATCACGCCTTGCACACCAGACAAATCCTCGAGTGCGGCAGCAACTTTTGCGCCATCGGTCGTGCCTGCTTTGGTGATCGCTGCAGCAAGCAAGGTGACTGCATCGTAGCCTTGTGCTGCGCAAACAAACGTTGTCATCGTCGGGAAGTTCTTGCGAACGCGCTCACCCAAAGCCTTGGTGCGCTCGTTACTGTCTTCGGTCGTTGACGCCGCGATAATCAGATGCGGAGCCAGCTTAGCGCCCGTCATGCGATAGTAAAGTGAACTCAAATTACCCCAGGTACCGAGCGCGACTGGAAAGTAATTAATTTTCTCCATACTTTTCATGACGTTTGCCGCGCCATCGGCAATTGCATAAATAATGACTGCATCCGCACCTGCGTTTTTAATCTTGGTCATCTGCGAAGTGATGTCGGTATCTTTTGGACCAAACTTTTCAATCAGCACGGGCTTGATACCATGCATCTCGAGCACTTCTGCAGCGTCCTTAATGCCCGCCTGGCCATAGCCTGTTGAGTCAGCGATGATGGCGATTTTTTTATTTTTTGAGGCCTTGACTGCGTAGGCGGCCAAAAGAGCAACCTGTTCGCGATCAACCATCGATACACGGAACATGTAGTTCTGCGGCTCTTTAGAATAGCGCGTCGTGATTTCAGTCGCCGTCGCCGTCGCACCAATCACGGGGATCTTTGCGGCTTGCGGAATATGCAACCAGGCCAAGGCATTGCCCGAGTTTGCTGGGCCAATCACGCCAACAACTTTTTCATTGTCGATGAGTTCAGTCATGTTCTGAATAGATTTAGGTGGCGTACCTAAGTCGTCACGAATCACACCGACCACTTTACGACCTAGCAAGCCACCATTTTTATTGATATCTTCAATTGCGGCTTCAAATCCCCAGCGCGCTGCAATTCCAAGCTCAGCGACGGCGGTGCCTGACATGTCAGCGTTGTATGCAATTTTGATATCTTGCGCGTGAACCGCACTTAATGTCAGCGCCGTACCCAGCACAAGCGCTGTGGCAACACGTTTGAATAATTTCATTTTTTCTTTATCTCCTGAGTTTGATCGAACGGCAACTCGTCGGCGTACGCGGCATCATGGCAGCCGTTATTCGACCTGTTTTCGTACCCCAATCATACCGTTTCAAAAAGCGTTCACAGTCGTTCTGGTGGCGGGGGCGGGTTTCCCCTGATAAGGTCCGCTGCTTTTTCGGCAATCATCATCGTTGGCGCGCCGGTGTTTCCAGACGTCATGGCAGGCATCACCGACGCATCCACCACGCGCAACCCCTCTAAACCCAATACGCGCAAGTCTGTGCCAACCACGGCCAAAGGATCCTTGGCCTGCCCCATTTTGCACGTACCCATAAAGTGCCAAGCCGTACCACCGCGCTCGCGCGCGCAGGCCAACAATTCGTCATCACTTTGCGCAGTCGCTGGCGGAAAATCGTCTACCTGACAATATGGTTGCAAGGGGGCGCTATGCAGCAAGGCCCGTGCCAGGCGCAGCCCGTCAATCGCCGTACGCTGATCGCGTGCGTCGGTTAGATAATTTGGCTGTATGCGAGGTAAGTCAAAGGGATTCGTTGAACGCGCGCGCACATAGCCCACGCTATATGGCCGCTGTTGATAAAAACCAAGCGTCATCCCTGCAAACTGATCGAGTTGGCCTGCAATGCCCGCCGCGTAGCTGCCGGGTGAAAAGTGCAACTGTAGATCGGGCTCGGTCAACTCGGGGCGCGACCCTGCAAAGCCAAAGGCCACCGAGGGGCTGATTGACAAGACGCTAGGCCTGCCGAGTGCCCACTTAACAATCTCGCCTAATAATCTGACACCACGCGCGGTACTGTTGATGGTCTGAACCCCTTGAACACGCACTACCGAGCGGACCATGAAATGATCATGAAAATTCTCACCCACCCCTTCAAGCGCATGAAACACTGGGATCCCAAGCTCGCCCAATACTGCGACAGGGCCAATGCCCGACAGCTGCAGGAGCTTTGGCGTATTCGCTGCCCCAGCACTGAGGATCACCTCGCGCGTTGCCCGCACAGTCTGTATAGGCGCATTGGGCGCGGCTTGATATTGCACACCCACCGCACGCTTAGCTTCAAACAAAATGCGAGTCGCCTGCGCGCGTGTGCGAATCTCGAGTCGGGTTCGCGGGCGTGCAAGTGCCGGTTTTAAAAAAGCTCTGGCAGCACTCACGCGACGCCCATTCTGGATCCAGCGCTGGTAATAGCCCGCGCCCTTTTGACTCGCAGCGTTGTAATCGATATGCGAAGGCAAGCCAAAGCCGGCCGCAGCCTCAATAAAAGCATCACACAACGGATGGCGCCAATCGCAATTAGTAATCGGCAAGAGGCCTTCAGAGCCCCTGAAGTGCGGATCATGCGGCGCCATGCGCTTTTCGGTGCGCTTGAAGTAAGGCAATACTTCGGCGTATGACCACCCAGCGTTACCTAACGCGGCCCAGTTGTCGTAATCACTGGCGGCACCCCGCGTGTAATTAAACCCATTAATTGAACTCGAACCACCCAGCGTGCGGCCCATGCGAGTAATCACCTGTCGGCCATCAATTCCTGGCCCTGGTTCTGTCAAAAAATTCCAAGTGTAGGCAGGGTCATGGCCCACCTTAATAAAACCCGCCGGGATATGGATATAAGGATTTCGATCGGGTGCCCCGGCTTCAAGCAAGCACACTGAAACGTTGGGATCTTCAGTTAAACGGTTAGCCAACAGGCACCCTGCGGCACCGGCACCCACAATGACGTAGTCATAGCTTTGCATCAACACTCACTTTAACTTTGTAGGTAACGTTAGCGATAACGCTGCAGCTAGCACTAACAAGATACCCGCCGAGCCGAAGGCGACCCAATGGGTGCCATACGCCTCGTAGGCCCAACCACCCAGCCATGAACTAATCATTGCGCCCACTTGATGCGACAGGTAGGTCCAGCCATATAAGATCCCGACGAGTCTGACCCCATACAAATCTGCCAAAATCGCTGACGACATCGCAATACTGCCCGCCCAAACGATGCCACCAATCGCGGCAGTCACGTAGAGTTCGAAATGGGTGCCCACAATCAACAGCGCAAAAAATCCTAAGCCTCGAATTAAATAAATCGCTGAAAGAATGTAACGACGTGGGAGTTTATCGGCCAGTCGACCAAGCACCAACGTGCTGAAAATTGCCACGAGCCCAATCAAACCGATACCAAAAGAACTGGTCGTCGAATCAAACCCATGATCCATCAACATCGGCATGCCATGGGTGCCAAGCAAGTTCATACTGAACCCACAGGTGAACAAACCCAGGCAGATTTTCCAGAATGGCACCGTGCGTACCGCTTGAGCCAGGGTCATCGCCGCAACCGCTGCACTCGCCGCGTTAGTCGTGCTGCCTGCGGC
>JBAXLV010000272.1:0-4165 GCA_037134635.1 Alcaligenaceae bacterium | reverse complement strand
AGCGCTCAACGGCCCGCCTTTTTACGCCAGGCCTGAAAATCAACCGTCGTCTGTGGATCAGTATTGGGATACAAACCCATAATTGATCGTCCGCACCTGACCTCTTCAGTCGCGAAATCTTCAAAAATCGTCATCTCAAAGGCCTCGGCAGCCAACTCTTCGACTAAATGGGCTGGCAACACAATCACGCCATCACCATCGCCCACGATAACATCCCCCGGAAACACCGGCGCATCGCCGCAGGCGATCGGCACATTGACATCGATGGCATGATGCAGCATCAGGTTCGTAGGCGCTGACGGCCGCTGATGGTACGCAGGAATTCCGAGCTCGGCGATTTCAGCCGAGTCACGAAAACCCCCATCTGTGACCACGCCCGCAACACCACGGGCCATCAAGCGCCCGACCAAAATACCACCGGCTGAAGCGGCACGTGCGTCTTTACGACTATCAATCACAAACACCGCGCCCGCTGGGCACTCGTTAATCCCCTTGCGTTGAGGATGGCTACGATCTTTAAAGACCTCCATGGTATTGAGATCTTCACGCGCCGGAATATAACGCAGGGTATAGGCCTCACCCACCATATTTTTAGTGGATTTTGATAAACGCTGCACGCCCTGAATAAACTGATTACGCAACCCTCTTTTAAAAAGGCAGGTTGCCAACGTGGCGGTACTAATACCCATTAGTTTTTCACGAGTCGCGGGGTTGAGTGTGCTCATGGTCAGTGGCTCTTAGTAAATGTCAGGTTCAGAAACGGGCTTGCCAAACTCAGTGCGCAAGAAATCAAAGTCGCAGCCCTCATTGGCTTGTTGGATGTGCTTGGAAAACATCCAACCATACCCCCGCTCGTAGCGTGGCTCGGGCGCTTTCCAGGCGGCTTTACGTGCAGCCATTTCAGCGTCAGAAATTTCTAAATTAATCGTACGGGCCGGGACATCAACCGAAATCATGTCGCCATTTTTAACCAAGGCTAACGGGCCGCCTACATACGACTCAGGAGAAATGTGCAAAACACAAGCGCCATAACTGGTGCCGCTCATGCGCGAATCAGACATGCGCAGCATATCGCGCACCCCCTGCTTGAGCAACTTCTTGGGCATGGGCAGCATCCCCCACTCGGGCATACCAGGCCCGCCCTGAGGTCCGGCGTTACGCAAAATCAACACATGATCCGCCGTGACATCCAGGTCATCGCTATCAATCACCGCCTTCATCGAGGGGTAGTCATCAAAGACCAAAGCGGGCCCTGTATGGCGATGCAGATGCTCAGGACAAGCACTCGGTTTAATCACACAACCATCCGGCGCCAAATTGCCGCGCAACACAGCCAATGCGCCCTCAGCGTAAATTGGGTTATCAATCGGACGAATGACATCATCGTTATAAACACCGGCACCGGCTAAATTATCACCCAGCGTTTGCCCAGTCACCGTCAACGCATCGAGGTGCAAATGTTGCGTCATACGCGTCATCAAACCAGGCAAGCCACCCGCGTAGAAAAAATCTTCCATCAGATATTCTTCCCCGCTGGGTCGCACGTTGGCAATCACCGGAACGATCCGACTAAAACGATCGAAATCATCTAGGCTAATGTCACACCCTGCGCGCTTTGCCTGCGCAATCACATGAATGATGGCGTTCGTTGAACAGCCCATCGCCATTGCTACAGCAATTGCATTTTCGAACGCTGCGTGGGTTTGAATCTTATTGGGAGTCAAATCTTCCCAAATCATATCGACGATGCGACGCCCAGACTCGGCACTCATGCGCATATGATTTGAATCGGGTGCTGGAATAGACGACGCACCTGGCAAGGTCATGCCGAGCGCTTCGGCGATTGCCGTCATGGTGCTGGCGGTGCCCATTGTCATACACGTACCGTGGCTGCGCGCAATGCCGCCCTCGATTTCAAGCCACTGTGTCTGATTGATTAAACCGGCGCGCCGGTCGTCCCAGAACTTCCAGGCATCCGAACCCGAACCGAGCGTCTTGCCGTGCCAGTTACCGCGCAACATCGGGCCTGCTGGAACATAAATCATAGGCAAACCCGCGCTGGTGCCGCCCATCAGCAGGGCTGGCGTCGTCTTGTCGCAACCGCCCATCAACACTGCGCCATCAATCGGATGGCAGCGCAGCAACTCTTCAACGTCCATCGCTAACAGGTTGCGATAAAGCATCGTCGTCGGTTTGACATATTGCTCGGCTAAAGATTGTGCAGGCAGCTCAATCGGCCATCCACCCGCTTGCAAGACGCCACGCTTGACGTCTTCAACGCGCTGCTTGAAATGACTATGGCAAGGATTGATATCCGACCAAGTATTAATAATGCCCACCACTGGCTTACCAGCCCAGTCCTCGGGGCCGTAACCCATTTGCATTGCCCTTGAGCGGTGGCCAAAAGAACGCAAATCATCCGGGGCAAACCAACGCGCGCTACGCAAAGACTCAGGGGTCTTGATTTTGGGTTTTTTTACTTCGGTGGTCATGCTCAGATCTCCGGGATAGAAGCGTGCAGTTTAATTATTCGGTTTTTAGACAAAGCTTAGCCTTAAATGCAGCATCATTTTCAAGTTTCCAAACACGACCGCCATCGGGCTGCACAAAGAAAGGTGGAATCTGCTGCAAAAAGGGCATCGGACCTATCACCCATTCGTCGCCTCGCACCCAAAATACTCTTTGCTCCAAGGTACAAAGGCGCGTTACAAATCCTTTGAAATCAATCAAGGTTTGCTCACCGAGCTTCGGGTTAAATTGGGCAGCATCTGCGAGTTCGTTGCGCCAGTTATCGCGTTTGATGATCGCGCTCCACTGCTCAACCACCCATGCGGGCTCAGTCGCGCCTGCATAAAACGCCAGATCGAACGGATAACTGCGCACATAGACAAAAACATCCGTTGGTGATTTTTGGGCTGCAATCTGAGACCCCATTTTATAGGCGGAGTCTGTTTGAATAAAACGAAAGACGCCCATCCCGATCACGCAAGCCAAGGTAGCGATCACAAAGTAAGTCGCAATCGTACGGGGCATCCAAGGCGCCCAACGCCCGGTTAAGGAAAACAGCAAGCCCTCGGCAATGAGCACCGCCAAAGGGGGCAAGGCAGGCAAGATATACCCGATGAGCTTTGAGGCCGGTATTGAAAAAAAGATCGTGATCAGCAATAACCAAATCAACATCAGCAAGCCAGTCGGTTGCGACAGGAGCTGCCAGAACCTGCGGTTCACGGTCGTCAAGAGGCCAAGCGACCAGGGCAGCGTCATCCCGAGCAAAATCGGCGCATAAAACCAAAGCGGCTGCGGATTATTAAAGCTTTGGCTAACAAAACGTTCGTATTGTTGATGAATAAAAAAATACTGGAAAAACTCAGGGAACCTGCTTTGCATCGCCCAAAACCAGGGCAAGGTCACCACTAAAAACATGGCAATCGCAGGCGGCCAAAGCAGTACGCCGAGTTTGCGCCAGCGTTTGGACAACAGCAACCAAAAGAACAGAACGCCACCTGGCAAGGCCAGCCCGATCAATCCTTTTGCCAAAATGGCTAAGCCCGCAAAACAAGCCGCAGCCAACGAGAAGCTTCGAAACGACATGCCCTGCTCGCTACGCAATACCGCCTCAGCACCCGCAAGAATCGTCAGCGTAATCAAACCTGCGACCAACATATCCAGATTTGCGTACTGGGCACCCCCGTAAAACAAAGGCAGGGTGCATAAGATGATCAGCGTTAGCGTCGCTTGCCGGACCCCACGATGCTGACGGATAAAAAAGTACAAAGCGATAGCACTTGACCAGGCCGCGAGCCAAGAGGGAATGCGTACCGACCATTCGTGCGCCCCAAACAGCAAGACCGAAAGATCGGTCAGCCAATAAAAAAGAGGGGGTTTATGAAAATAGGGCAAGCCATTCATCAAGGGCACTAAAAAGCTGTCGGCGCGCGCCATATCCCAGGCCACACCCACGTACCGCCCTTCGTCGGGCAGGTGCAAATGCCGTACCCAAGACAGGCACCCCAGCCAAAAGCCGGTACCCAAGACAAGCCAACGGGTGGCCTGAGGCTGCAAAGCTGCTATCCACAGCCGATTCAGTAAATTTTTCATGAACAACGGAAATTGAAAGACTGCCCCAATTGTAGGGCAGTCGCGCTCCGTTGGTACTATGGCGCTG
>JBAXLV010000271.1:0-4167 GCA_037134635.1 Alcaligenaceae bacterium | reverse complement strand
GCCAGCAATTGCTTTTTAAAGGCTGGGTCTACCCAAGCTTTTGCGACGATCTTCCCACCGATTGCAGGCGAGAGACTATCTTGTTTATCGATCTGCTCATGTAATTCGGCAGCTGTAATAATGCCTTTTTCATCTAACAGTTCGCGAATTGCAGTTTGCAGCAGCACCTCGTAGCGATCGTAACCATCATCATCGTCTGGTGCTGGTGGGCTGTGCGGGTGTGTGTGGCCGTGAGCATGATCGTGGTCGTGGTCGTGGTCGTGGTCGTGTCCGTGGTTTGAACTCATGCTTTTTCTCCGGCGAGCGGTTCGATCCAGTGATCGTAGATATCAGCGACAACAGTGTCTTTTGGGCTGCCCGAATAGTTTGGCCAGACATCAGCCTGTTTAAAACGTACGCGATAGAGCACGCGCAGCGGCAGCCCCGGCTTATGAAACGCCAGCAGTGAAGGATCGCGGAAGCAGCCCATCACATCAGTAATCTCACCTTGGATACCGCGCAAATAAAACGGCGTGCGGCAATGAGGCTCAGGAGGGTGCTTGCGTACCCGTACGGGCGCACCGACTGGCAAGGCTTGGCCAGGGCGAATCGCAAAGGCTGTCATGCTGCCACCTTTTTATGTTTCGCACGTAATTGCTCGACTCGAGTTTCGATTTCGTCGCGGCTCAAGACTTGTTGCTCAATGATCAGATCGCGCACAGCCCGAATCCACTTATCGTAATAGCCCAGGTTACGGTAGTCTTCTTCGGTATTAGATTCGATCGCTCTGCGCATCGCATCTACCGTGAAGGCCTCAAGCTTAGGGCCAGATAAAATTCTAAGAATGGCATCCACACGTTTTTCGTGCAGAGTGCTGGGGTGTTCGTCTTGGCAGACTGGCCCTGCGGGTAAGCCGCCGATATCGTTGACTTTACGTTCTGTCATGGTGCGCTCGGTTGGTTAATGACTAAAAAGTTGGAGACGAGATGGATCTAAGCGTAACGCAATTTTCAATCCTTGTTGCACTAAGTTTAACCTTTGAATACTGCTTGCATCAGATTGCGCCTTGATTTGGGTGCCGTCAGATAAGCGGCAATGAACCTCTACTAGCCCGCCTGTATATACGCATTCAAGAGTGGTTGCTTCAAGGGTGTCGGTTGAAAGCTCGGATATCGGCAAAATTTGTATATGCTCTGGTCGAATAGCGGCAGAGATGCGTTCATTAACATTAAAGGCACAATCTGCAACTTGAACCGAATAATGGTTATAGCCAGTCAACGTTGTGCCATCGGCCTCGCGGTTATGCACAAGCATAGAAAGTATATTTGAGCTACCCAGAAACTCCATGACTTTTAAGGATGAGGGCGTCTCATACAAGTTGACGGGTTTGCCGATTTCTTCGATTCGCCCATCAAACATGACTGCGACGCGATCGGCAAGTGATAGCGCTTCTTCTTGGTCATGCGTGACGATAATGGTCGTGATCCCAAGCTTTTTTTGAAGCTGTTTAAGCTCAACTTGCATTTGATCTCGTAGTTTTCGATCGAGCGCGCCTAACGGTTCATCAAGCAAGAGAATATCTGGTTGAATGACGAGCGCTCGCGCCAGCGCGATACGTTGTCTTTGCCCACCCGAAAGCTGTGAGGGCATTCTGTCTTTCATCTCCAAGAGTTGTACCATCGTCAACGCTTGCTCAACTTGATGCGCTCTGTCGTCGCCGTCAATTTTTCGCATGCGCAAACCATACCCTACATTTTCGCTCACGGTCATATGCGGGAACAGTGCATAGTCCTGAAAAACGAGGCCCACGTTACGTTTATTTGGAGGTAAATTGTTTGTCGGTTTTCCGGCAATGCTGACACGGCCTTCTTGTGGAACGACGAACCCAGCGATCGTTCTTAAGGTCGTGGTTTTGCCGCAGCCAGAGGGGCCCAGTAAAGCAACGCACTCACCTTGTGCCACGCTTAAATCGATATTCTTCAGGACGTGTTGCGCCCCTAGCCAAACATTTACCCTTTCAAGCTCTAATCCTGGCATGCTTCGGCCCCTAATGAATTGCATACGAGATAATGCGCCAGCGTTTTTCAGCAAAGAAAATAATTACGCTGACAATCGCAATGTACAAAGAAGAAAAGGCCGCTGGCGTCGGGTCTAGGTTTTGGGTGATGTAATTAAAAAGTTCAATCGGCATGGTGGTTAGACCACCACGCACCAAGAAGATACTGATTGGATAGTTGTCAAAACTAATCAAGAAGGCAAAAATAAATCCACTGATCAGGCCAGGCTTCATTTGTGCCAAAGTGATCGTGATAAAGACTTCTCGACGGGTTGCTCCAAGCGATCTTGCGGCCTCCTCAAGAGACATATTTGAAAGAGTCAACGAGGCGACTAGCGTCCGGATAGGATAAGCAAGCACCAGCACGATATGACCAATTAAAAGACTGTACCAAGTAAAAGCGGTTCCAATTAGAATAAAAAACTGGACGAGTGCGATGCCAATTGCCACCATTGGAATCGTAATCGGAGACACCAGAAAGGCAGTGATAGCGGCTTTTGCCGGTAACTCAGTACGAACGAGTGCCAAGCTGGCGCAGATGCCAAAGAGAGTTGCCACCGCCGCGCTCGCCAGAGCAATGAGTGCGCTGATAAACGTTGCATGCCCGATTCGATGGATCTTTGCAATGCTTCCGTACCAGTCAATTGACAGTGCTTTGGGCGGAAACTCGATAAAAAATGAGGCGTTAAACGAAACGATCACCGTCAGTAAAACTGGAAAGACTAAAAAAATTATTGTTACCCAGCCAATCGCATGCACAATCGTCTGATACCCCCTGGCTTGATATTCGCTAGACTGTCGCACGAAATACCTTTCGCAAAATACTGGCGTAGGCAGCGACCAAAAGGAATGTCAGTACCGTCAGCGTGACGATGATGGCAGCGCCCCAGGGGAAATTTAACTGAACTAATAATTGCTCTGCCGCAACCTGTGAAATCATTGCGGTCGATGGAGAGCCAAGCATGAGCGGTGTGACGTATGCGCTCATGCTCACTGCAAAAGTCAGCATCGTGCCACCGAAGACCCCTGGCAAGCTCAGGGGCAGGGTAATGTTGCGCAAACACGCCCATTCACTTGACCCAAGTGACACCGCGGCTTCGCGCATGGATGACGGTATCCGTAACAACGACCCATAGATTGGCAGCACCATAAAAGGAATTGCAAAGTGCACAAGGCCGACAATAATCGCACCTTCTGAGTACATGAAACGAATGGGTTGGTCGATGACGCCGAGACCGATCATCAGGCTATTGAGTGCGCCGCCATCGGCTAGCACGACCACCCAGCCATAGTTACGAACAATTAGACTAGACGCAAGCGATACGAAGGTTAGGATTAAGATTGCTGTTCGTAGGCGCCTACTTGCACGTAAAAGCAACAAAGCGAGTGGGTAAGACAAAGCAAGCGTAATCAAAACCGTAATGAACGAAACACGAAACGTTCGAATCAATACTCTACTAAGCCTTGCGCTATCGTAAGTTTTTAGATATTGATAAAAAGTCCAGCTGTCATGTCGAGTAGCATCGCCTGCAGAAAACGAAAAACTTTGTGCCAGCAAATTTGTCAGAGGGATGACATAAAAGCACAGTAAAAAAACAAGGAGTGGCGCGAGCAACAAGATTCCCGAGCGGTAGCGCTTCCAAAAAGAAAGCGGTGGCCTCGAGAAGCTTGTTATTGCCAAGTGCATTGACCCTACAGTCTAAAAAAGTAGCGAGTTCTTGTTCTCATCCGAAAATTTCGTTCCACATCTCGGTGATTTTTGGTCGATTTTTTGATAAAAATGCCCAGTCAGCGTAAGTCGTATTAGCCGGATCACCAATCAGTTTGAGCGTTTCGGGTGAGGTCTCAACGTCGATGTGACCGCAGCGCGCGCGCAATACGCTATCAATTTTCGATTGAAATTCTTTTTCAAGACTTAGGTTGACGTAAGCTTGAGCGAGCTCGACGTTCTTCGCGTTGACTGGCATATTGAGGCCAACAATTTCTCCGTGCTTGCCTTCTTTTAAATTCACCGCTGGCGCAATTGGGGCACCTTTAGCGATAAGGCCGGCCGCGAAGGCAACATAAAGGGGCACGAGTGGACCCTGTCCACTTTGCATCATTTGCAATGCTTGAGTCCTATCGTTATAAAG
>JBAXLV010000270.1:0-4169 GCA_037134635.1 Alcaligenaceae bacterium | reverse complement strand
GCGCACCGTCTACGTCTTTCAAGTCAGCCGACTTGCTGCCCGCGGGGGCGGTGCCACCAACGATGTCCGTACCATAGGCGCGCATCAAGGCGGCATGCTTGCGACCCATACGGCCGGTAATACCTTGCACGATGGTGGGCAGCGCTGCATTCGGATCAAACAAAAGTGCTAAAGGATCATTGGGGAATAAATGGGTTGTCATGCTGCTTGCCCTCTTGCGAGCGCGACGACTTGGTCGACCGCTTTCTCTAAATCAGTTTCAACAACCAATGAGGCATTGGCGTTTGTGAGCGTTTGAATGGCGGCTTCAAGGCCATTACCAATTAAGCGAATCACAATTGGGATTTTGATATCTTGTGTTTGTTCGAGCGCAATTAAGATCAAGCGTGAAAGCTCTGCTAAGTCGGTGACGCCAGCAAAGAAGTTCATCAAAATCACTTTGACATTTTTGCCCTCACCAATCCAGCGAAGCACCTGAATCAAGCGTGTGGGCTCGCCTCGAAATTGCCCCGTGCGAATATCCACAAAATTAAAAGGTTTGCAGCCACGGCGGGTGAGCTCGTCGACCAGCTGCATACTCAAGCCCGCGCCCGTCGTAAGCATCCCAACATCGCCGTCTTCGTCGAGCCGTACAAAATCAAAACCGTGATCGATTTTAAGAGAGGCCTCGGGGTAGGCGTGACCGCGTTCTTTGAGCAAGGCGAGTAATAGAGGTTGGCGCTCGATGGCATTGTCGTCAGCGACAAGTTTTGCGTCGCCGGCAATCCAGCTGCCATCGGGTTGCACAAAGAGCGGGTTGATTTCAGTCAGGGTGAGTTCGAGTTTAAATAAAGCGTCGCATAGTTGCTGCGCCGCTTGGGTTAAAGCGGCTTGTGCAAAGGCGGGCAACTGTTGAGCTAATTGTCGAGCGGCAAGCTTAACTGCGCTGATTTCAAAGTTGGCTTGCTGCTGCAGCATGGCGCCGCTGGCCGAATGTTGCTCAACTTCAACGCCACCTTCGGCTGACATCAAAATGATCACTTTGCCCGAAGAGGGGTCAAGCATCAGGCTGACGTAGCACTCTTGCCCTGCGGCGGGTTGCTCGATGCGGCACTCGTGTACCCGATGGCCGCGCACCGTAGCGCCTACCAGTTTGTGCAGCGCCTGCTCAAGCTCTGGCGCGTTATTGGCCTTGAGGATACCGCCCGCTTTGCCGCGCCCGCCAACCGGTATCTGTACTTTGACAAAGCACGGATAGCGCACCGTGGGGCGAGCCGTGCGATCGGCGAGCACGCCAACCGGAATTGAAATACCAAATTGCGCCAGTAAAACCTTGGCGTCGTGTTCAAGCAGCATCATGGTGGCCGCGGTCTCCTGGTAAGGCGTTCTATTTGCTAAGGGCGTAGTGTGCCCAATTTACGTCATTGCTTCAAACGCACCGAAAGATTGGCTAAGAATTGCGTGGTTTGCTTGCGATCGAGCAAAGCGCCGCAAAGCTGCACACGGCGAGTCCGAAGGTTAGCCACAGTACGCCAGTGCCCCATTGTGTTAACGCCAGGCCAAACGCGAAGGGTGCGATGGCTTGTGCGAATTTGGCGGGCATGGTGAGCCAACCTTGACGGCGTCCAAAGCCTTGGGGGCCAAATAGGGCCAAGGGTAGGGTTCCTCTGGCAATAATCAAAATGCCGTTACCCAAGCCGTGCAAAATGACGAAGAGCGCGGCAAAGGGGGCGCCTAACACCACTAGGGCAGCGATGCCTAACGGATGGGCTAGCGCTGCAATACGTGTACCGATTAAGGGATGTAGCCGCCTTAAAAAGGTGAAGTCGAGTATGCGACCTGAGATTTGAGCGGGGCCTACAAGCGCACCTATCGAAAAGGCGACGACAAGGGGTACCCCAACGCCCTCTAACAAACGCGGCAGATGAGACATCATGCCCATGCTGATAAAGCCGCTTGAAGCAAAAACAAAGGCCAGCAAGATCGTGATGTATTTTTCACGGTTGGTGTCGGTGTCGGGTGCTGGCGCACTGGCCTCAGCGGCCTGGTCTTTTGGCTCAGTAGGTGTTGTGGCGTCAATGTTGTCAGAGGCGCGGGGGATCAAGGTGTTCAAGGGCAGTGCGACCAGTACGTTCATGGCAGCCCAAAACCAACAGGTGCCACGCCAACCGTAGCGGGCTTCGACAAACACCGAGATAGTCCACCCCGCCACGCTGGCAAAGCCTGCGACCATGGTGACCCCAACGAGTACGTTGTGTGATTTTTTACCAAATATTCGGACGACCGCGGCAAAGGCGACTTCGAACATGCCGGTCGCCATACCTAGGCCTAACACCGCATAAGCCAGTAAAAGTAGGCTCAGTCCTTGAGCAAGTGCCAGCAAAGAAAGCCCGGCGGCCAGCAATAAGTTTGAGGCAATCAGCACGGGTCGCCCGCCAAAGCGGTCCACGAGTTTTCCGGCCGTTGGGCCCGCAATCCCTGAGACCGCAAGCGCAAGAGAAAGGCCGGCATACGCGGTAGCACTTGAAATCGAAAGCTCAACGCTGGCTGGGATCGCCATGACCGCGGCCAAATAATAGGCGCCCGCATGCGAAATAATTTGGGCGGCACCCACTACGGTGACGATTCGGTAGACGCTATTGGTCATCAGGTAAAGATTTAAAGGTTGAACGGATAGGCAGCCAACACGGTTATTCGTTTGAGTTCTATTTCAGTCGGTTGGCGGCTCAGGCTATTATTAACCAAGTTTGGCTCGAGCGTTTGTCGCGGAGGCCAACTTTAGGGTGTTGTCGCATTTTTTCTAAATCGAGCCTATGGAAATTTCCCAAATTCAGCTCAACTATATCGATATTGAAGACCGGATGGTTTTGCGGATCAATATGGGGGTTGAGCAACACTTGACGTTAGTGCTAACGCGACGAATTGTGCGTTTTATGCTGGATAGTCTCTCGGTTTTGTTGCAGCGCATTTCGCCTGCTGCGGCGACCGCCCCACATCCTGGGGTCGTTGCAACTGAGCCGCCCGCAACGATGGGGCAAATTGGTCAAGATACAACGCCGTTTGAAGAGCGTGCGCCGGAGGGCAATTTATTCAATGTTGGGCATGCTGCGATCTTGGTCAACAATGCGGCGTGTCAACAAACTGACACCGGTTTAACGTTCACTTTTTTGATTGAACCCTTGCAGCCCGTTAACCTGAATCTGTCCGCGCACTTGGGCTTGGGCGTTTCTCAACTCTTGACTGAGCTATCGCGTCGTGCCCAGTGGTTTGACGTGACGGCGATTGGTCAGCGCGAGACGAGTGAACAAGCGCTAAGGGATTTAATGCCGAACCAAGGTTCAGTGACCTATCATTAAGCACGCATCCCCCTTCACTGGCCACTTCTAATATTTTTACACCCAATAAAATTTACGTGAGACTTCTATGAGCCGTCAACAATCCATCGATCTCGCCACTGCCTATTTTGATCAAGGCCATTTTCAAGCTACGCTCGCACGCCGCGTCTCGATGGCCACAGAGAGTCAAGAGCCGGGTAAGGTCGAGATTCTCACGTCATACCTCACGCATGAGCTCACACCCTATTTAAAGACCATGGGATTCACCTGCAAAATCATCCCGAATCCAATTGACGATCGTGGTCCATTTTTATTGGCAGAGCGGCTTGAGCAAGGCGCTGACTTCACGGTGTTGAGCTATGGTCATGGTGATGTAGTGCGTGGCTATGCACCGCAGTGGAATGAGGGCTTGGCCCCGTGGGCCTTGAATATTCAAGGTGATCGTTGGTATGGCCGCGGCACAGCTGACAACAAAGGTCAGCACACGATTAATCTCGCGGCATTAGAGCAAGTGATCAGCGCGCGCGCAGGGCGCTTAGGCTACAACATCAAACTCTTAATCGAGATGGGCGAAGAAATGGGTTCGCCGGGTTTGCGCGAAGTGTGCGAACAATATGGCGACTTATTGAAGGCAGATTTGTTTTTAGCTTCGGATGGCCCACGGGTATCAGCCTCGCGTCCGACTTTATTTTTAGGTTCACGCGGTGCGTTTAACTTTGAGTTGAAATTAAATCTGCGCCAAGGTGCACATCACTCAGGTAACTGGGGCGGATTGCTGCGTAACCCTGGTATTCGTCTGGCGCATGCGATCGCCTCGATGGTCGATGCGAAAGGGCGTATTCTGGTCCCTAAACT
>JBAXLV010000269.1:0-4182 GCA_037134635.1 Alcaligenaceae bacterium | reverse complement strand
AAGATACGTGCGGCTAACACCGAGCCTAACGGGGGGATCTCGAGGTGACTCGTGTCGGTATGCCACTCCCAGCCGAACACAAGCGTGCCCTCGGGCTTTTTGTCGATGACCAACAATTCAGGAAAATTTCCTGGTACTTGTCGATGCGGTGGGAGCATAGCGAGTTCGCCAAAATTTCGAGCAAAGCGGGCTAAGTCGAGATCCGAAACGTTTTGATCACGAAAAAAAATCACGAGGTGCTCGAGATGTGCCTGACGAACTTCTGCTAGGGTCGCTGGGTCGATCTCAGTTGAAAGGTCGATGCCAAAGATCTCGGCGCCTAAGGCACCGGCTAGCGGTTGAACTTTTATTTTTTTATACATGAGCGTTTTCTCCTGAGCACCGATACGGACAGCGATTAGTCGGCTTTAACTTTGGCAGCGCGTGCAGATTGAGCCAGTTTCGGTAGTTCTGTTTTGAGAAAATCTTCGAAACTTTTAGCGCCCGTCCCTGCAATATCCCATCCCTGTCCTTCAAGTGTTTTTCGCAAGGATGGGTCTTTCATGATCGTTGCGATTGCAGTTTCAATCTGAGCGATGACGGTCGTCGGGGTTGCTGCAGGCGCCATTAAACCAAGCCAAATTCTAAAGTCCAGGTTTGGAAACCCTGCTTCAGCCATTGTTGGGACAGTCGGTAATTGAGGGGATCGCTCAGGGGCGGCACTGGCCAAGGCGCGAAGCTTGCCTGCTTGTAAATTCGACATAATCGCAGCAGGAGAATCAAAAATCCAGTCGATCTGCCCGCCCAGCAAATCGGCAAGAGCGGGTGAGCTGCCTTTGTAGGCGACATGTTGGGCATTGAGATTTGCAGCGGTGTTGAATGACTCAGCTGCCAAGTGCGCCAAGGTGCCGCTACCGGCTGAACCAAAATTTTGAGGACGAGACGTTTGTTTTGCGGCATTGACCAGGTCGGCAACGCTGCGATAAGGTGAGGAGGCAGTGACCGTTAAGACCTCAGGTGCGGTTGCCAGTAATCCAATTGGCATAAAGTCGCGGTGGACATCGTATGTCAGGTTCGGATAAACGACTGGGCCAATACCGAGCGGATTTGCGGCGGCTACCAGCGTGTACCCGTCAGGCGCTGCCTTTGCGGCTGCAGCGTAGCCGATTGTGGCGCCTGCACCCGGACGATTTTCAACGATGACTTGTTGATTCCAGAACTGCCCTAGGCGTTGTGCAACGGTACGCGTTAACAGATCGATGCCACCACCCGCTGCATAGGGCGTGATGATGCGCAGAGGTCGATTCGGAAACTCTTGCGCCTGCGCAGAGCTTGCCGACAGGCTTAGTAGGGTGAACAGTAGTGCGAGTAATCGGTTCAAGATGCGCCTCTTTTGATCATCAGCTCGTCTCTCAGGTTTGCAACGTGGCACGTTGATCGCTAGGCCAGCAGCGAACCGTAGCCAGGCAGCACAGGCTCAACTCCGGCCAGGCGTAGTGCGTTCCACATCATTGCGCTTGAACTTGAGATCACGGGCTTGCCTAAATCTTGTTCGAGGGCGCCGACAATGGACACGGTGGGCATTCCGACGCCACTTAAAAAAATGGCTTGCGCCGCAGGGACATCGACCGACTTTCCTAAGCGATAAGCTCGGTTTGGTGGTTCTTCAAAGATGCTGCGAACATTGCGTAACCAGTCGAAGTTGACCACTTCGATGCCGTAGCTTTCAAGGTTCTTTTTGCCTTGCATCGTCAGGTTTTCGTCATAAGGCGTACCTAGCGCAACTTTTGTGATACCCATTTTCTTGAGTGCGGCGATGACACTGCCAAAGGCAGTGATGAAGTGCAGGCCAAAGCGATCTTCTAAACGTTTGGTGAGGTCTATTTCTTTTTCGCGACCAAGGTAATAGCTCGTCGCGGTGTGCGCGAGTGCAATGACCTCAGGTTTAATCATCGATAGCATTTCAACAGACTCGTCTAGGTGTTCGATCTGTGTGGCAATGCGCGCTTCGATACCGTTGAGTGTGCCGTCCGCCCCTCGAGAAATCATGCGTCCAAAGTGCACAGATACCCCTTTAGGGGCCATCTCAAACATCTCTGGTTCGACAGTAGGTGTTCCAGCCGGTACAAGGAAGCCTAGTTTTGCGCGCCAACCAACCATGACATCAATCCTTTTTCATTAAACAATTATTTTTTTGTTTTTGCTTTGGCTTTCGCTTTTGCGTGTGTAACCGCATCAAGTTCGGCCAACAAGTCTGCTGGAGGCATTGCATAGCTGCCCATGCGTCCAATCCCGATGCCGAGCCTACGTTGCATATTGACCATCATTTCGGCATACAAAAATGAAGTTGATACACAATCGAGCACTGAGAGTCGACCGATCGGGTGGATATTGCTTCGCCGAATGATCAAGTTCAAAATACCTTCTGCCGGCACAATGAGATCCGCACCATCTGCCTTAGCTTGTTCTGCAGTCGCTAAAAAATCGGTAACGACTTGCTTGGGTTTCTTAAGCGCCACATTCAAAATATCTTCATCTACCGGGTGTGCGAGCGAGTAATAGCCCGATACGCGACTTTCAAGGCCGTGACGCTTAACCAGTGCTTTCACGCGCTTGACATTTGCGGGGGCCAGCGTGGTGAGCGCAAATTTCTCTGCCATGGAACAGGCAACTAAAAGCGTGCATTCAGGCATTGAAATCACCGGAATGTTCAGCAAAGATCTGATCTCTGGTAAGAAGGGTTCACTAAAGCTGCCAAGAATGACTGCGTCAAATTTATTTTTTTCGGCAGCACGGCAAATGTCGATCACTTCAGTCTGGAGGATTAGTTTTGCATAGCTGTACTGCAAAACCTCGGCAGGCATCCGACCGTGATAGTTTTCTTCAGAGACGCCATTGAAAATAATTTGCGTGCCCTCAGAGCAATATTTTTTTGCATGCTCTTCAAGTGCCTTGCGATAGTTGGTTAACGTCGCGAGTTGAGTCATGGATTGATACCAGATACGCATGCCCATCATGTCTCCTGAGTGTCTTTATGTTTTTCGTTTGTATCGATTATATCGGCTGAATGTGTCGATATTTTGATGTTTAGACGCAAAATGTCTCGTAAACTCATGATTACTCTATTTCAAAAATAAAAAGCAGCGGAGAGTTCTTTTGAATAAACGGCAATTGTTATTGGGTGGCGCAGCCTCCGCTTTGACGTCTGGTTTGGGCGTGAGTTGGGCGCAGGCAAACGATTATCCAAATCGTGCGATTCATTTGATTGTGCCCTCAGAGGCGGGTGGTGGCACCGACTTTACGGCACGCACGATTGGGCTCAAACTCACCGAATTGCTTGGCCAGTCACTGGTGGTGGACAATCGACCAGGTGCGGCGGGCAATATTGGTGTTGAGCAGGGCGCGCGCGCAGCGCCTGATGGCTATACCTTAGTGATGCCGATTACCTCGTTACCAATGAGCCCCTGGCTGTATCCAAAGCTGCCTTACGATCCTGTTAAAGATTTCTCGCCAATTATTCTGGCCTGTGCTGCTCCGCTCATCATGGTGGTGAATCCTCAAGTCCCCGCCAATAATGTGCAAGATTTCATTGCGTTGGCAAAAAAACAACCAGACCAACTGAATTATGCCAACTCAGGCAATGGCACGACCGCGCATTTAGCGGGTGAGCTCTTCAAGAAGATGGCCAATGTAAAAATGGAAAGTGTGAACTACAAAGGCGGAGGCTCTTCAGTGATCGACACGGTCGCAGGCAGGGTGCAGATGTATTTTTCAACGATTCCAGCGGCGTTGCCGCATTTGAAGTCTGGCAAGTTACGCGCGCTTGCAGTGACCTCCAAGCATCGTGTCGAGATGGTTCCTGATGTGCCAACCGTGGATGAGTCAGGCTTGCCTGGGTTTGAAGTGGTTGGCTGGTTCGGGATTTTTGCCCCGACGGGTACGCCAAAAAATGTCATTGTGAAATTAAATGAAACGATCAATATCGTCTTGAAAATGCCTAAAATTCAGGCGCGTTTAGCCAAACAGGGGTTGATCCCGGGGGGCGGCACGCCTGAGGCGCTGCGAGATTTGCTCAATGCTGATCTGGATAAATGGGGAAAACTTATTCAGGAAATCGGCCTTAAAACGACTGAATGAGCAGTGCGTGATTTTGAGAGATTAACGACAAGTTGAAGGATGTAATGATGATGAATCCCGGTAAAC
>JBAXLV010000268.1:0-4187 GCA_037134635.1 Alcaligenaceae bacterium | reverse complement strand
CTTATTTCATACTAAAGCACTTAGCCAAGAGACAATCTAACTATCATGACAACACCGCACCAACAGCACCCACTGTATGGCTTGTTTGAGCCCCACGCCGTTGCGATCTTAGGCGCCTCGTCAGATCCAAACAAGTTGGGCGGCAGGCCTATACG
The DNA here is from genome assembly GCA_037134635.1 of Alcaligenaceae bacterium. Lineage (GTDB taxonomy): Bacteria > Pseudomonadota > Gammaproteobacteria > Burkholderiales > Burkholderiaceae_B > Zwartia. The sequence continues at coordinate 4,032 of JBAXLV010000268.1, read as the reverse complement.
TTTTTTGCGTGACGGCGGTTTTCAAGGAAAGGTCTACCCTGTCAACAGTCGCAATACTGAGATTCAAGGCTACCCAGCCTTTTCCTCGATTAAAGATATCCCGGGTCCCGTGGATCAAGCCATTATTATTTTGCCAGCGACCGCTTGCCAAGCTGCGCTTGAAGAGTGTGGTAAAAAAGGTGTCAAAGTTGTTCAGGTGTTTAGCTCAGGCTTTGCAGAGGTAGGGCCTGACGGCGTTCTCGCACAGCAACAGTTGGTCGCTACAGCCAAACGCTATGGGATGAAATTGCTCGGTCCAAATTGCTTAGGCGTTGTTGGGGTCGTGAACCGTTTTTTTGCAACATTTTCGACTGCACTTGAAGCCCTAACCCCCTCACCCGGCACCATTTCTATCGCAACACAAAGCGGCGCGTTTGGTTCCTGCGCATATTCGATTGCGATCCAGCGTGGCATGGGACTGAGCCGCATTGTTGCAACCGGCAACGAAGCACATATCGACGTCGCCGAATGCATAGATTACTTTGCACAAGACCCTGATACAAAAGTCATTTGTGCTGCGATCGAAGGCTGTCAAGATGGTGAGCGCCTAAGATCGGCGTTGCTAAAAGCCGCGCAAAACAAAAAGCCCGTCATTATCATGAAAGTCGGCACCTCAACTGTGGGAATCGCAGCAGCTGCCACCCATACAGGATCGCTTGCAGGTAACGACGCAATCTACGACGCTATCTTTGCTGAGTGCGGCGCCTGGCGCGCACAAACGATTGAAGAGATGCTGGATGTTGCCTATTTTTGCTCAAAGCTACCGGTTCCTGAAAATGATCAGGCTGGGATTGTGACGGTCTCAGGCGGGATTGGTATTTTGATGGCGGATGCCGCAGAAAATAATGCGATTATTCTCCCCGAGTTACCGCCTAGTGCAGTACAAAAAATGACTGAATTATTGCCGTTTGCACCACTGGGCAATCCGATGGATACCACCGCGCAAGTCACTGCTGTTAAAGATGGCACAACGCGCACAATGGACATCATCTTAAGCGAAACGCAATGGTCGACGATTTTCTTGTATATGGCCCAAACGGCTTGCGCACCTAAACGCTTCGAATCGATGCGTCTAGCACTGATTGCCCTTAAGCAAAAACACCCTACGCGCAGTTTCATCTTAATCGGACCGTCTGACGATGCTGTACGTCGTTCTCTTGAAAGCGATGGTTTTATCGTGATGACAGATCCAACGCGCGCCATGGTTGCCGCGAGCGCCTGTATTGCTCTTGCCCAGCGCCGTAAGAACTTAGTCCCATTGCAATTACGGCAAGCGGCTCCAAACAAGCTACAAAATATTCAAACTGAAGCGCAAGCCAAACATTTACTCGCCCAGCATGGCATCCCGGCTTTGCAAGAGCGCGTCTGCACCTCTAGTCAAGAAGCTATCTCGGCCGCCCAGGCCCTTGGTTTTCCGGTTGTCGTCAAAATCTTATCGCCAGATATCCAGCACAAAACCGAAATCGGCGGCGTTCTCTTAAACCTGACAACTGAAAAAGCTGTTTCTGATGCGTTTGATGTCGTGACACAGCGTGCGCGTAGTGCACAGCCTGGCGCGCGTATTGAGGGTGTATTGGTCTCGCAAATGGCGGGCGCTGGCTTAGAGACGATTCTTGGTGTTCATCAAGACCCCGTCTTTGGCCCGATGATGATGTTTGGCCTAGGTGGCATCTCAGTTGAACTCTTTAAGGATGTGGCCTTTGCTTCCGCGCCGCTTTCGCAGGCCTCTGCTCAAGCATTAATCAAACGGGTACGTGCCTCAAAGCTTTTGGCCGGTTGGCGAGGGCAAACCGCCTACGATCAACAGGCACTGATCGACGCGCTTGTGGCGCTATCTAAGTTTGCGCTCACATACTCAGATCAACTTGAAGGCGTCGACATTAATCCCTTTTTGGTGCAAGCGAGTGGCGCCGTCTGTCTAGATGCATTGATTACAATACGCGCTTGAGTGAACCATAACGTCGCCTGAAGAAAATGATCCCCTACCCTGAAACGCTTTGGCAAATCGTCTTGATGGCAATTCTATTAATTGCTGCGGTCATCAACGCTGTGCATCAAGCTGAAGTCATCGCGCACAAGACGGGCGAGCCACTTGGCACGCTTGTTTTAGCCGTTTCGGTCACAATCATCGAAGTAGCGCTGATTGTTTCAATCATGCTCTCAGCGGGTGCAAACGGTGCACTGATCGCGCGCGACTCTGTATTTGCTGCGATCATGATCGTCATGAATGGCGTTATCGGTATATCGATATTTTTGGGGGGTTTGCGGCACCGCGTTTTATTGTTTCGCGTTGAAGGTACTAACTCAAGTCTAGCAGTATTAATTGCGTTAGCAGTGTTAACGCTTATCATGCCAAACTTCACCACAACGACGTCGGGCCCAACGTTTTCGAATAGTCAATTGATGTTAGCGGGCGTTTTATCACTCGTTCTGTATGGCACTTTCATTTTTGTTCAAACTGTACGCCATCGCGATTATTTTTTGCCGCAAGAAGAGTCTGAACAGGCCAATCCACAGAGTCATGCTCCAGCACCTTCAAATACCAAAACGCTGATTAGTGGCGTACTGCTACTAATCTCTTTGGTCGCAGTCGTATTACTGGCCAAAGCGTTAAGCCCTTCAATTGAACATGCCATTGACAAGATGGGTGCGCCTCGTTCGGTGGTTGGTCTTGCCATTGCACTATTGGTTTTATTGCCTGAAGGTGTTGCCGCCGCACGCGCTGCGATGACCAATCGCTTGCAAACAAGCTTAAATCTATCGCTTGGCTCAGCACTCGCCAGTATTGGGCTCACAATCCCAGCGGTAGCGTTTGTCTCAATCGTTTTTGATATGCCCTTAAATTTGGGTGTCGACGTACTTGGCATGACTTTCTTAGCGCTTACGTTTTTGCTTAGCATACTGACGATCGCGATCGGTCGCGCCACAGTATTACAAGGCGTCGTGCATCTGGTTGTTTTTGCGGCCTATCTCTTTTTAAGCCTTGTACCCTGAGTACAATGGCGAAATGAATACACCAAACAGTTTGCCCGAATCAGAGCCCGAAGAACTTGCCGTCATTCACGAACCACGCTTATGGTCACAAAAAGGCTGGACAGCGCGCGTTATCAAAAATGAAGATGACGATGGTTGGGCCGTTGAGATGACCCCAGATGGTCAAGCTGAGCCTGCCTTAACTGGGCCCTGGACGATGGGTCGCGACAAGAAAAATCCAAAACCTTTAGATATCAATGCCTTCAATACCCTGGTAAAAACTGCGTCTGAGGTCGTGCGTCGCCACGAACAGCATTTGCAGGCCACACTGCATAAAAAATTGACTGTCACCTCCAACAATCAACAAATCGTTGTGGCGTTGGATATCGTTTTGGACGAAGAGGACCCGCATGCGCTCTTAAGTGCCACGGACATCGACGGTACCCAACTAGCGCAAGTAAAAGTTAGGCCTGACTTCAAACTTAATTCAAACAGTGCCCACGCCTGGATCGAACGCGATTACAACAAGCCGAACTAGACGAGACACTGACTGTGCGTTTATTTCGCGGGGGGATAAGGTAGGGGCTTACCTTCAGGCGGCATCACCTTACCTAACGCAAGCAGCATCGCGACCGTGACATAGGTACCGCTGACCGCAACCAAATCAACAAGTTGCTGTTCACCTAAAATTTCTTTCGCACGCGCAAAGGTCGCATCGCTGACCTCGTGCGTTGCATTCATTTCCATAAATAAATCGTATACAACTGCTTCATCAGGTTGCATGTTGCGTGGTCGAATACCATTTTTTAAATCATCTGCCACCTCTTTCGATAAACCCGCTTTCAAGGCCATCGGGTAGTGCGCTGACCATTCAACTTGTGATTTCCATAAATTGCCATGAATCAAAATCGCGAATTCATTTAAACGCCGGGATACCGAAGTGTTGAAGCGTAAATAATCAAGCAAATGTTTCATTCGCTCTGCAAACACAGGGCTGCGCAGCATAATGTTGTAAGGGCC
>JBAXLV010000267.1:0-4192 GCA_037134635.1 Alcaligenaceae bacterium | reverse complement strand
CATCTCACCATCCTCGACCCTTTTCGGGTTGTAGCGAGTGAGTAGCAAGTATTCTTTGATTGGCTCGTCTGCCTCGATGGCGCGACGCGATTTTGAAGCAAGAATACCTAAGATCCGATCGGAGTCGCGCACCGAGGACACTTCAGGATTGGTCACCACGAGTGCGTCATCTGCAAAATAGGCAGCGAGCAGGGCGCCGGTTTCAATGCCTGCAGGTGAATCACAGACGATGTAATCAAAGTCCATTGCTTTCAGATCATTAATGACTTTTTCGACACCCTCTTTAGAGAGCGCATCTTTATCCCGAGTTTGTGAGGCAGGCAAGATAAACAGGTTGTCGATATTCTTGTCTTTGATCAAGGCTTGATTCAGCGTCGCCTCGCCTTGAATCACATTGACGAAGTCATAGACCACGCGCCGCTCGCAACCCATAATTAAATCGAGATTACGCAGGCCGACATCAAAATCGATGACGGCTGTTTTGAAACCGCGCATGGCCAGGCCAGATGAAAAACTGGCACTCGTAGTGGTCTTGCCAACGCCACCCTTGCCTGAAGTCACCACTACAATACGTGTCATGACGAACGAACCCTTATAAAAACATGCAACATTGCACAAACGATAAAAATTGAGGCGTTAAAAATAAAATGCTTATTTGTCGAGTGGAGTGAGATGCAAGGCGTCTTTTTGCAACTGAATCACAGCCGGGCGTTGATGGAGTTCAACGGGTAATTTGGTATCGATGACTCTGTAAATGCCTGCAATGGCAACCAACTCTGCGTCTAGGCCGGTTGTAAAAATTCGCGCAGCGTGATCGCCGCGCGCGCCGGCCATCGCTTTACCGCGCAAAGGCCCATAGACGTGAATATTTCCATCGGCGATGACTTCGGCGCCTCGGCTGACAACGCCCATCACAATCAAGTCGCACTGGCGCGCATAGACGCGTTGACCTGAGCGTAATGGACCGCGCACCACCATGGTGGGGGCGGTTGTGGGCGCAGTCAGCGCTTCGGTTACGCCAGGCTCGGTGGGGGCAGAGCTATGCACGCTGGTGTCTGGCATAGCCGCGTCGGCAGCTGCTGGCGCTGGGACATTTGCAGTGACAGGTTCGGCCACGGAGGCCGCGGTTTGTGTTTCTGAGGCACTGCGGGTTGGGCTCGTGGACAGATCGACCGCGGTGAGGCCGCAGGCCTTTGCTGCAGCCAGGTTATCGCCTTGTGCGACCACGCCAATGACGGGTAGTCTGTGATCGGCAAAGGCCTTGAGCAAGGGCCCCCAATCAATGAGTCCCTCGACCCCGCTAGCATCGATGACCACGGGTTCATTTTCGAAAAACGTACCCGCATCGGCCATACGTTTTTTGAGCGCACCGATCAAATCTTGGGTGTCTGCGTGTTGCAACACCACACGTATTGCGTAGAGTGTTGCGCTTTTAAAATCGAGAGCGGAAAGTTCGGTTGCCATGGCCAAGAATATTAACTCAGACCCCGGCCGCCCATGTGTCTTTTAACGTAGTCACGCGATTAAAAACCGGACGTGCGAGCGTCGAGTCAACCGAGTCTGGGGCGAAGTATCCGAGCCGTTCAAACTGCGAGAGCACACCTGGGGTGGCGGCCGTGCCGGGTTCAAGCCAGGCGGTGACAGTTTGCACCGAATTGGGATTGAGGCAGGCTAAGAAATCGTTATCACCTGAATCGGGAAAAGGTTCTGAAAACAATCGATCGTAGAGCCGGATTTCAGCAGGTATTGCCTGCGCCGCGCTGATCCAGGTGACTGTGCCTTTGACCTTGACGGCATTGGAGCCTGCGGTACCACTTTTAGTGTCGGGATTGTATTCAGCATGCACTTCAATGACTTGGCCAAAGGCATCTTTAACGCAGCCGGTGCAAGTCACGACATAGCCATATTTCAGGCGCACTGAATTGCCCGGAAACAGCCTGAAGTACTTCGGTGGTGGCACTTCGGCGAAGTCTTCTTTTTCAATCCAGAGCTCGCGGGTAAAGGGAAACTGCCGGAGCCCGGAGTCAGGATCGTGGGGGTTGCGTGGCGCCTGACAGGGTTCGATGTGACCGGCCGGAAAATTTGTGATGACGAGCTTTAAGGGATCCAAGATCGCCACCGATCGTGGTGCGAGTGGGTCTTGAACTTCTCGTAGTGCCTGGTCGAGCAAACTGTAGTCAATCCGGGCGTTGTTTTTCGATACGCCGGTGCGTTCGCAAAAGAGGCGCAACGCCTCAGGCGTGTAGCCGCGTCGACGCAATCCTACAATGGTGGGCATCCGCGGATCATCCCACCCGCTGACATGACCTTCTTTAACGAGTTGTAGCAGTTTGCGTTTGCTGGTCACAATGTAGCTCATGTTCAGCCGCGCGAACTCGTACTGATGAGGCAGGGGGGCAGCAAGCTGACCAAGCTCGTTTAGTCGATTCAACGTCCAGTCATAAAACGGTCGCTGGTCTTCGAATTCAAGGGTGCAAATGCTGTGCGTGATGCCCTCCAAGGCATCTTCAATCGGATGTGCAAAAGCGTACATGGGGTAGATGCACCATTGATCGCCTGTGCGGTGATGGGTAGCGTGCCGAATCCGATATAAAACAGGGTCGCGCATATTGATATTAGGTGAACCCATATCAATCTTTGCACGTAAGGCCATCGAGCCATCGCGGTGTTTACCTTCGCGCATTTCGCGCAGCAACCGGGTTGAGTCGCTCGCAGGACGATCTCGCCAAGGCGAGTTTTGACCGGCTTCAGTCAGCGTGCCGCGCGTCGCACGCATTTGTTCGGGGCTTTGCTCATCAACATACGCGTGTCCCGCTTCGATCAAGGCGAGTGCGCAGTCGTACATCACGCTGAAATAATCGCTGGCAAAAAATAGATGTTCGGTCCCGTACGCTTGCCAGTCAAAGCCAAGCCATTTCACGGCATCAATGATGGCATCGACATACTCTTGATCTTCTTTTTCGGGGTTGGTATCGTCAAAGCGCAAATGGCAGACGCCACCGTAATCGCGCGCAAGGCCAAAATTTAGGCAAATGCTTTTAGCGTGGCCAATGTGCAGATAGCCATTGGGTTCGGGCGGAAAACGTGTGCGAATCTTGGCAGGGTCGCTGGCGCCGCGAGATTGCACAGAGGCGGGACCTGGAAGCCCGGCCCACTGTTTGTCTGCAAATCGGTGGGCAGCGAGATCCGCTTCAATAATATTGCGTAAAAAATTCGTGGTGACGGGAAGAGCAGAGTCAGTGGTCATACTGGATTCAAGGTCGCTGAGTCACATTTAAAGATGCATTTTGCCACGACCGGTCTACACTAGCTTGAATCATGGAAATTTCGGCACTTTTTCTCGCGCGTGTGCAGTTTGCCTTAAGTTTGAACGTACACGTTTTGTTCGCTGCGCTGGCGATGGCGCTGGGCTGGATTCTCTGCGTCTTTCGCTTTCAGGCTTGGAAAACGCCAGACTCAGGGTGGACCGCCGCCTACCGGTTCTGGGTACGAGCCTTTGCCCTGTCTTTTTTTCTGGCGCTTGCGACCGCCTTACCTATTTTGATTGAATTTGGTACGCTTTGGCCCGCTTTGATTGAGCGTACGGGCAATGTTGCCGGCCCGCTGGTGGCCTTTGGCTTGGCCACGTTCATTTTGACAAACTCTTTGTTCATGGGGATTGTGCTGTTTGGGCAGCGCCGAGTGTCACCGACACTGCATTTTTTTGCGGTCTTGATGGTGGCCTTCGGATTGACGTTGACGCTCTTTTGGGCGGTGGTGTTGCATACCTGGGCGCAGGCGCCGCTTGGGGCTGCGTTGATTGACGGCCGTTTTCAAGTCTACGAATGGAATGCCGAGCACATAGGCTTGCATACGTCGTAGATTATCAGCCGTTATTTTGCCCGCAGTCACCAAAATATCGCCCAAACGTTTGTTATTATCGTCGGCTTCTTTCTTGGCATCTTCAAGATCAGCCTTCGAAACTAGGCCTGAATCTAGAATAAATTTATAGAGCTGGGTATCTTCGACAAGCATTAGATAAATTATACCATTACGGCCGTTTGTCACCTATGGATAAATACTTGGATTTATTTCAACAAATCATCTAATTCACACCGAATCAGGTCTTCTTTCCGAAGAACGATTTGTTCCTTTTGATTCAAATTATCAGTAGTTACACGAATAAGTTTTGTCGACAGCGTGTCACCAACAA
>JBAXLV010000266.1:0-4192 GCA_037134635.1 Alcaligenaceae bacterium | reverse complement strand
AGGCAGTAATGACAGTCAGACGATACTGGGCCGCAGCTTGTTTTTGTGCCTCGGTGGCGGCGTATTCACGGCGCATCAAGGTACCGCCATCAAAAATCGGTTGAGCTATGTTCAGCGCCAACTCAAAGAACCCACCGCTGCCCGCCCAAAACATCTGATTGAAGTTGCTCGCGGTGCCGCCCAGCGTGCCGCTCAGTGAGAGTTGCGGAAACCTCGCCGCACGTGCGACACCAATTTGCGCATTCGCCGAGCGAAGCAGTTGCTCTGCAGCACGGATATCCGGACGCTGTTCAACCAGCTGTGAAGGCAGCGTTAAAGGCAGTTCTTCTGGAAGCTTGAAGGTGTCTAGAGTAAAAGCGGGAACCTCTTGGTCTTGGGTTCGCCCCGCTAACACTCTGAGCAGATCTCGATTTTGCTCAAACTGTTTTTGCAGCGGCGGAAGCAGTTGTTTGACCTGTCCTAACGCACTTTCTTGCAAGGATAGGTCAAGTTGTGAGGCATAACCGGCTTTTTGTTGACGTCCGACAAGCGCCACCGCTGTCTCATTGGCCGCGATCATTTCTTTGGTGATTTCAATTTGCTTGCGCAACATGCCATCTTGTACTGCCGCAGCAACAATATTTGTTGCAAGCGTAATGTAAGCGGCTTGCAACTGAAATTTTTGGGCTTCCGTTTGCGCTTGTAAAGACTCAACCGCCCGACGGTTTAAACCAAAGATATCGGGCGCAAATCCGACAGTCAGTTGAGCGGTGTGGAAGTTAAAGACCGTTGAGCCGTTGTAGGGCGCTGTTCCGCCTTGACTGGCTGGTGTGCCTTGGTAGGCACCGATATACGTGCCATCACCCTGAACGCCCGGAGAGTTACCACCTAGATTGCCTGGAAGTTGCGTACGGGTGGGCATATAGTTTGCCTGTACCGTCGGGAAAAAATATCCTTGTTGGGCGTAAACATATTGTTGGGCAACATTCAAGGCTTGTTGTGCGACTTCAATGGTCGGGCTCGCGGCAAACGCCTGCTCGATCAATGTGTTGAGCGCAGGAGAGCGAAACAGCGTCCACCAGTCGGTTCCAATATCCTTGCCGATCACAATACGTTGATCATCGCCTGGCAGCGCGCTTGGTTCAGACAGGCCGCCAACGGTACCGTAGCTTCGTGATTCTGGTAAGTCGGGGCGCTGATAGTCTGGCCCGACTGCACAACTCGCAATCGTTGTGCATAGTAGGGTGAGCACCAGCCGTTGTGCGGATATCTTATTATTCATGCGAGGCGATACCTTGCTGATCGTGCAATAGTTCGGCGGCTTCATCAGGCGTAGTGGCGAAGTGACCAAAGAGCTTAAGTGCTGCTGGCAAAATCAACAGCATAAAAATCGTTCCGGTCGTGATGCCCCCGACAATGACACAAGCAAAGGGACGATTGGTTTCGCTCCCAATATCCTGCGATAGCGCCGCAGGCAGCAGACCAAGCCCAGCCATCAATGCAGTCATCAAAATGGGTCGTAAGCGCGAAACAGCCCCCTCAAGGATAGCCTCGGAAGTAGACTGGCCTTGCCGAAGCCTCATGATGACTTCTTCGGCCATGATGACGCTGTTCTGCACTGAGATTCCTGCAACCGCGATAAAACCGACTGCGGCTGATACGGATAAATTCAAGTCTGCCAAGCCCAGGGCGGCCAGTCCACCAATGAGAGTGAAGGGCAGCATCCCAATGACAAGACTTGCCATGCGTAATGAACGAAAGGCCCAAAAAAGCAGTGAAAAAATTAAAAGAATGGTGAGCGGAATAATGACAACGAGGCGTTTTGTTGCGCGTTGTGAGTTTTCAAACTGTCCGCCCCAGGTTAAATCGTAACCCGGCGGTAATTTCACTTTGTCTTGAACTTTTGTTTGCGCCTCGGCAACAAAGGTGCCTTGATCTCGGCCAATCAAATTCATTTTTACAATCACGATTCGGGTTCCGGCTTCACGCAGAATACGCGAGGCGCCCTCTCGAACCTCTACTGAAGCCACATCGCCTAAGGCAATCGTCCCAAAGCCGTTTCCAACTTGTGTTCCGGGTATCTCAAGCTGCAGTGCAGAGATTGCGTCAATGCTGTTGCGATGTGTTCGATCAACTTTGACTACAACATCAAACCGTTTGTCGCCATCATAAAAACTGGTGACAGAGGCGCCTGACATCGCTTGTGTCACCAGCGTGCTGACATCGTTCATGCTGATGCCGAAGCGTGCGAGTTTGACGCGATCCGGGACGACGACGACTTCAGATTGGCCGCTGAGTTTTGTGGCCTCTACGTCAGTCGCGCCTCTGATGTGTTCAATGACATTGACAATTTCCGAGGCTTTTTCTTCGAGGATTTCTAGGTTTGGACCGCTAATTTTTGCGACAATTTCTCCTCGAAATCCTGATAACGATTCCTCTACGTTATCCTGAATGACTTGTGAAAAGTTTGTCATGATTCCGGGGATCGAGGCCAAGTCTTTTGACATGCTGCTCACCAAAGCTTCTTTGTTCGCAAAGCGCCATTGATCTCGCGGTTTAAGATCAACCAAGTTTTCAAGATTATTTGGGCCCTTTGGGTCTGAGCCATCATCGGGACGACCCACATGCGAAATCAAACGACTGACTTCGGGGTAGGCAAGCAACTTTCCTCTAACAAGTCGTTCAATCTCTTTTGTGTTTTCTAGCGAGGAAGAGGTTGGTAGTGTGATGCTTAGCCAGATATTACCTTCGTCTAGTTTGGGCATAAATTCACTACCCATTCGGGTTGCAAGTGCAAACGCGACGACCACCGGTATGATTGAAATCAAAAGGGCTTTTTTTGCATGTGCCATGACCCAAATGACAACTTGTCGATAACGCTCTTGAAGACGATCGAGCCACGGCTTGTGTTTTTCAACCAACGGTTGATGCTGAACAACGTATGCGAGCAGGGTGGGTAGAAGGGTGAACGTTAATAGAACAGCACCGATAAGTGCAAAGGTGAGCGTCAGTGCGACCGGGGTAAAGATTTTTCCCTCGACGCGTTGAAATGTGAAAATTGGTACGAAGGCAAGAATGATGATGGCTTTAGAAAATAAAACCGGACGCGACATGTCGGTGAGCGTGCGATGTACCGCATGCATACGATCAGATATTGCAGCCTTTAAGTTGGTTTGACGCTGAGGAGTCTTGAGCGCCAAGCGAACCATTAAAGCTTCAACAATGACCACCGCACTATCAATGATGATGCCAAAATCAACAGCACCCAGCGAGATGAGGTTGGCCGATACCCCAAGCGAATTCATCAAAATAAACGCAAACAGCAAAGACAATGGGATCACGGTTGCAACGACAAAGGCCGCCAGCCAACTCGATAAAAATATAACGAGTACAGCGAAAACGAGAAGGGCGCCTACGATCAAATTGTGTACCACCGTGTGGACAGTAAGGGTCACCAGCTCTGTCCGATCGTAGATCGGAACAATTTTCACATTGGGCGGCAGTTTGTGTTGGAGTTCTACAATTTTTTCTTTGAGGGCAGCATTGATTTTTGATGGGTTGCCACCTTTGGTCATCGACACAATTCCCTCGACGATGCTATCCGCTCTATCAAATGCCACGATGCCGAAACGAGGCCGTTCGGCTTCTTTGACAGTCGCGACGTCTCCCACCGTGATTGATTGCCCTTGACGTGCGATGATTACAACTTTTCGAATATCATCTAAGGTTGCAAACAAGCCGGCAGAACGCACAACAAATGATTCGTCCCCGTGTTTGATCAGTCCACCCCCAGCGCTACCATTGCCATTGCTGACGGCCTGACTGAGTTGGTTCAAGGTGATTTGATATTTACGCAACGTGAGCGGATCGATTTCTATATGAAATTCTTTGATCGCTCCACCAAAGCTCACCACGTCGGCAACACCCGGTGTCATACGTAACGCAGGTCGAATAGTCCAGTCTTGCAGGGTACGTATTTCAGTATCTGTTAAGCTCGGCGCATCAATCGTATAGCGATAGACTTCGCCCACTGCGGTCGAAAGAGGGGCGAGTTGAGGCTGGACGCCTGCCGGAAGATTGACGGTTGAAAGTTTTTCGGTGACTTGCTGGCGGGCAAAGTAGTTATTCGTACCTTCGCTAAACGTGAGCGTGACGATCGATAGTCCAGTCATTGTGACCGAACGAACATTAATGAGATTCGGTACGCCCGCCA
>JBAXLV010000265.1:0-4195 GCA_037134635.1 Alcaligenaceae bacterium | reverse complement strand
AGAGAGTTTGTGCGGGCCGTTGCGCAGATCTTTCCATTCGGCCTCAACCATGTCTCTAAATTTTTCGACACCGACGCTACGCACCAAAATCTTAATACGGGCTTTGGTTAAGTTGTCGCGTCGGCCAAGCTCGTTATACACGCGCATGACCGCGTGGGTGTACGTCAAAATATCAAACCAATCAAGACGCTCGCGTAACACTGGCCCCAGGATCGGTGTGCGCCCTAAACCGCCTCCCACCCGCACTCGAAAGACCGCGTGGGGGCTTGCTTCAACGACTTCAAAGGCCATGTCGTGAATTTGAACCAAGGCGCGGTCTTCAGGGGTGCCTGTGAGTGCGACTTTAAATTTGCGTGGCAAAAAGCAAAGCTCAGGGTGAAAGGTACTCCATTGACGCAATAATTCGGCATAGGGGCGTGGATCCAAGATTTCATCTGGGGCTATGCCCGCAAGTGCATCGCTAGTGATGTTGCGTAAACAGTTTCCACTGGATTGAATACCGTGGATGCCCACCCGCGCCAGATCATGCAAGGCTTTTGGTGTGTCGTCTAAAGAGATCCAGTTCAGTTGCATGTTCTGGCGCGTCGTCAGATGCCCATAGCCTCGATCGTATTTACGTGCCACTTCGCCCAGCGCCCGCAGTTGATCGCTTTTTAACATTCCGTAAGCAATCGCAATGCGTAGCATCGGAGCGTGACGTTGAATGTACAAACCGTTTTGCAGTCGTAAGGGTTTGAGATGGTCGTCGCTTAGCAGACCTACTTTATTGCGTTGAATTTGTCCGGCGAGCTGGCTAGCCCGTTCGGTTAAACGCGCGGTGTCAAAGCTTGATGGTTGATACATGATGGCTGACGCAGATTTCAAACTCTAGAGGCTAGTGAAATCGTGAACAGCCGTCAAAGAACCATTTTTTGTTTGCTTATAACAAAAGCACCAAAAAACTAAATTTGTTATTCAAATTCGAACGGCAGGGTCGGTTGTGCGGATCGGTCGTGATAGTCGGCAACCTGCACGGGCCGCAGGCTACCCGCACGAACGCCCAAGAGACGAATTTTTTGTTCAAGCGGTACGCGTTTCAAACATTCGGTGGCGGCCAGCCGGATCTGATGTCCCTCAGTGACATCGTCAGGCAAGGTGAGATCGCGCGTCACCACGTGAAAATCTGCGTATTTCAACTTGATCCCGATTGTGCGGCTTGCATATCCTTTACGCTGCAGATCATCGGCTAGGCGCATACAAAGGTTCGTAAAGACTTCAGAGAGTCTTGCTCGATCATGTTTGGCATGTAGGTCGCGTTCAAACGTGGTTTCGCGACTGATTGATTTTGGCTCTGACCAGGTCACGACGGGGCGGTCATCAATACCCTGGGCCACTTGAGTCATCCATGTGCCCGTGCTGCGACCAAAGTGACTAATCAGCTGTTCAGCAGGCGCGGCGGCAAGGTCTCCGATTGTATAAATACTGAGCGAAGCTAGTTTTTCATTGGCCTTCGGGCCAATACCATTAATTTTTTTTGCAGGTAGTGGCCAGATGCGCGTGGTGAGTTCGCCTGGTGCCAAAATCGTGATGCCATCTGGTTTGTTGAGATCGGAGCATATCTTTGACAGAAGCTTGTTCGGCGTAATGCCGATCGAACAGCTCAAACCTGTAGCTTCAAAGACTGCTTGTTTGATGCGCTTGGCTAGCGCGTGCGTTTCTTCATCAATATGCGTCAGATCGATATAGATTTCATCGATACCTCGGTCTTCAATGCGAGGCGCAACCGACGCGACTGCCGCTTTAAACAGGCGAGAAAAATTTCGATAGGCTTCAAAATTGGCAGGTAGAATAATGGCGTCGGGGGCTAGCGCGGCGGACTTCATTAAGCCCATCCCAGAAAACACGCCCAACGCGCGCGCTTCGTAGGTTGAAGTCGTAATGACCCCGCGGCCCACATAATCGCGCAGGCGCGCAAAGTGCTTCTCGCCTTTGTCGTTGGTCGCGGGTGCACTTGCACTGCGCCCACCTACAACCACGGCTTGGCCGCGCAGTTCTGGGTAGGTGAGCAACTCGACCGATGCAAAAAACGCATCCATGTCCAGGTGAGCGATTCTGCGTTCAGTCGTCATCGTGCAAAATCAGAGCTGTGTTCATCGCGTAAACGATTTATTCAAAGCCGTAGAGTGCTGTTGGGTTGCTGACGAGGATCCGCTCAATCACCGAACGGTCGGATGTCCATCGTGTGAGCATATCCATCATATTGGCATCGTTAGGTTTATTCGCTTCGGTTGGGTGTGGCCAATCGCTCCCCCATACCAAACGTTGCGGTGCGGTGGCAATCCAATGACGCGCCACTGGATCAATATCTAAAAACTGACCCGCTTCGCCGACTTGAGTATCTAGGTAGGCGCCTGAGAGTTTGATCCAGGTACGTTCTTGGGCTAACAAGTGCTCGACAATTTTGACTGCAGGGTGCTCAATCCCAAGGGGCTGAGGTAAGCGGGTCATGTGATCGAACACAATTTGCGTGGGTAGACGTTTAAGCATTGCCTCGTGCTCAACGATTTGATCTGCGGTCCAGTGCAATTGAAGATGCCAACCGAGTTTTGCAAGACGTTTGGCAAGCGGTTCGACCATCTCAAAGCTGGCGGCAGCATTTTTTGGGGTGTACAACGAAAATCGCACCCCACGAATGCCGCCAGCATGCAAGGCGCTTAAGGTTGCGTCGGTAACATCACTGCGTAACACGGCCACGCCACGCGTAGATTTTGAGCCAAGTTGTGCGATGGCATCTAGGGTGACGTCATTTTCAACACCGTAATTACGAGGGGTCACCACCACCGCGCGCGTAGTGCCTAACCGTTTTTGTAACAATCGATATTCAGTGACCGTCGCAAGCGCCTGTAGGGCCGCCGCATCTGCTGTTTGGGCAAATCTTGCATCGTAGATGTGTAAATGGCAATCGCAAGCGTTAGCGGGTACCGAGAGCGCGGGCGTATTGCTCCCTGCAGAGTTGGGTACGCTTATGCCCGCGAATGGTTTTGCCGTCATTTCTTTTTACCTGTTTGGTTGAGACGTTTTGCTTCAGCACGGATCAAATCGGTATGTTGCCCCAGCGTTGGCGCGGCAAACGAGTCTGGCCCGGGTGTTCGACTAAATTTGATCGAGCGCTTCAAGCCGCGATAGGTGCCGACCACAGGATGTTCATAGGTTGTGAGTAGGTCTTGGCTGGCAACCTGAGGATGGTCAAACATATCTTCAATTGAAAGCGCAGCTGAGCAGGGTACTTCTTCTCCAAATATACCTTCCCACTCTAGGGCCGTGTGTTTGAGCAGCGCTTCGCGCACTTGCGGCACAATCTCTTGTTGATATTGCGCACGCTTGCGTACAGTGTCATAACGTTCGTTTTTTGCTAAATCTGCTAAGCCGATTTTTTGGCACAAGGCAGTCCAAAAATGTGGCGCATTGGCCGAAATATACAGATAGCCTTCGCGCGTTGGGTGTAAACCGGTGATCCCCAGTGAACGCATGTCGCGACCCACGTCACGTCCTTCATCCTCGGCCCAAACTAACCGCGCAGATTGCAAGGTCATGGCGGCTGCCAATAATGAGACGCTGACAAATTGACCTTGACCAGAGCGTTCGCGCTCAAACAGAGCCGACGACACTGCACCCGCTACCAGCGCTGAGGTGTAGTAATCGACGATCGAGCCATACAGGATCTCGGGTGGACCACCCGGCTTACCTTGCAGCACTGTCATGCCAGTCATCGTTTGTAAAACTTGGTCAAAGCCTGCTTTTTCTTTGTAAGGCCCAGACTCGCCGTAGCCGCTGACTGTGCAATAAACCAGGCGAGGATTTAAAAGCTTCAGTGTTTCGTACCCGATCCCGATTCTTGGGGCGACGCTCGGCCTGAAATTATGGACTAATACATCGGCGGTTTCGATCAGGGTCAGTAGAGTTGCGAGATCATCCGGGTTTTTGATGTCTAGTACCGCGGCGAGTTTGCTTCGATTTACACCCAAAAAGGCGCGGCTCTCAGAGGCAAGCGACGAGGGATATTTTCTTAAATTATCACCGCTGGGTGGCTCGATCTTGATGATTTCTGCCCCTTGATCGGCCAAGAGCGTGCATCCGTATGGGCCTGCAATATAAGCAGAGAGATCGACCACGCGAATCCCCGACAACGGGCCGTGGTTGCCCGTTCTTGCGGGTA
>JBAXLV010000264.1:0-4205 GCA_037134635.1 Alcaligenaceae bacterium | reverse complement strand
AAATAAGCAACACAATGCGCTATTTCTTCAGCACGCCCAAGTCTGCCAACAGGTTTGCCACTTGAGTTTTACCTGACCCAATGCCTCCGGTGAGACCCAATTTAAACATCGCCGTCACAGTTCACCCAACACGCATGGCTCTTAGAGCCTGAGATTAAAACCTATTTTGCGTACAAAATAGCACGAGGATCCCTCCCATCGCCAAATAGGGGCCGAAGGCCAGTGTTTCAGAGTGTTTCAGACGGCCGGCTAGCCCGCTCAAGCCTGCTGCCAAACACCCAGTCAGTGAAGCGACCAACAGCGCCCAGGGCATCGCCTCCAGGCCCAACCAAGCCCCATTTGCAGCCGCCAATTTTAAATCGCCAAAACCGATCCCATCCCGACCAGTACAGCCGCGAAATGCCGCCCAAATGAGCCACAAGACGCCGTAACCGACTGCGGCACCCGCCACAGCGTCGTCAAGCCCCACCCAACCTCCCGATAAATGAAACAAAAGCCCTGCCCACAACAGAGGCAGCGTCAATACATCTGGCAAAAGGCGGGTCTGGGCATCAATCCGCGCTAAAACCTGCAAAATAGCGCAGTAAATTGCTGCGGCGACTGCAAACCATCCCATGCCCCAATTCAACAGCGCCAAAACGGGACTTAGACATAATCCAGCGGCCAGTGGCCAATCTAAACTTTCCTTGAGTCGGAGTCGATTCGGCGACAGATTCAGTTCATCCGCGTCGATGGCCCCCCATTGCACCAACAGATGATGGGGTAAGCGACGGGCAAGCGGCAGTAAAACCATTGCGCTCAACGCCCCAGCAGGAACCCCAAGTAACAAGGCCGTTGTGAATCGCTCAAACATGGGGTCTGCTTGCGAAGTGAGTGTGCATGGATGGTGCCAAATGCGTAGAATGCATAGAATCCTTGAAGTCTCTTGAATTAGGAAGTCTCGATCATGTTTCGACGCACAGGGCGACTCGCCCCGCACGCTTTAAAGTTTCGGTCTCACTTCATTATTTTGTTGATGGTGGGATTGGCCGGCTGTGCGCAAATGCAGCAAGCTGGCTACTACGACCCCGCGCCTGCCAGCACCACCACAGACGCCATTGCTCAAGGCGAGGGCATCTATAACAACCAGACCTTGCGCGCCCCAAGCCAAATACAGCTCGTGCTGCAGCAACCGAACACCGCCAACAGGCCAGCCGCTGCTGCTGCACCCAGCCCGGTCGCCACCGTTGGGCAAGCTACGGCCGTCAACAACACCAATGCGTTGGCTGAGTCAACCGTAGCGCCAGCAGAAACCTTGCAGTCAACGCTGATTCCAGAGCCACAAAGCTTTGCGGGTACCCTGCCCTGCTTTCACCCGGACATGAAGTGTTCGGCGCAACGCATTACCATCACCTTGGCCCCAAATGGTCGTTGGCGCGCTCGCGCGGCCTACCTTGAACAGTCAAGCCAAAAAAGTGCCGTGCAAACTGATCAAGGTTGCTGGCGTGCTTCTGCCCAGGCGGTGCCTCGTTTGGTATTACTGAATAATCAAGGCAATGTACGAGCAGAGTTCGCCATGACCTCAGGCAACGCGCTAAGACTAATCTCAATGAATGGCGACTCGACAAACCTGACCTATAACTTGTCTCGCCAGCCTGACCTCGATGCCATCGATGAATTAAAGGGCAAGCCCGCACCGAACTGCCCGTAACCCAAGCGCGCGCATTTCGCGAGACTGGCCTTAGTGGCGCTCAGTTAAGCGTTTAGTCTGGGTCGCTGGGGTCAATCGAGGGCAGATCAAGCCGTGAGTCTGGCTCGGGGCTGATGCACACGCTGCGGGCTAACTGGGCAGCGTTACGTACCCCCATCTTGTAAAAAATGCGCGCCCGATGCGCTTCGACGGTGCGCATCGAAATACCTAACTCGCTCGCAATTAATTTATTCGACTTACCCTCGGCAACAGGATGAATGACATCGCGCTCACGCGCAGTCAGCACTTTCCAACCAGCGCCTGCTCTGTTTTCTGAATATTTCATACCGCCTCCGTGTCAACACGAAGCGCAGTCTGTCACGTTTGATCGGGTGCGAATAGCTGTCAAATCTGACAGGCGGATTAACCCTATCCTATCGAAGGCTCACTAAATCTCGAGATTATCAATCAGCCGGGTCGCACCTAATTTTGCAGCCGCCAATGCAACAAGGGGTTCACCCGCCGCCAGATCCTCAGGCGTGGGTTTATTGAGATCTCGTTGACGTCGAACCGCAATGTAATCGACTTGCCAGCCCCGGGCCTGCAATGCTGCTGAAGCTTCCTGGCCAAGCTTGGCCGCATCACGTTCACCGGCGTGCAGTCGCTGCTGCACGGCTTGTAATGCGGCATACAACTGAGGAGCCTCGGTGCGCTCGTGTGGCTGCAAATAAACGTTGCGCGACGACAGTGCCAACCCATCCTCAGCACGAACCGTTTCGTGCGCCAAAATTTCAACGGGCAACTGGAACTGGCGGCACATATTACGCACGACCATCAATTGCTGATAGTCTTTTTTTCCAAACACCGCGACGCCAGGCTGAACGCACGAAAAAAGTTTTAAAACAACCGTGCTAACACCACCAAAAAAACCGGGGCGGTGTTCGCCTTCAAGGATATCTCCAAGCTCTTGTGGAGGCTGCACGCGATAGTTTTGCGGCTCAGGATAAAGCTCGCGTTCATCGGGCGCAAACAATACATAAACATCGCGATCACGTTGAAGTTTTTTGATGTCATCTTGCAAAGTGCGCGGGTATCTTTCAAAATCTTCGCCAGGCGCAAATTGCAAACGATTGACAAAGATGCTTGCCACAACGGGGTCGCCATGCTGGCGCGCCAACTTCATCAGCGCCAGATGACCTTCGTGTAGATTACCCATGGTGGGGACAAAGGCCACACGTAACTGTCCACGCAATTGGTCGCGCAGTTCTTGGATAGTATGAACAACCTTCAATTCTGATTCTCCGGGACTGAGCTAGCGCGACCTAAGCGGCAGCGGTGGTGTAGGCCAGTCGTACATAAATCGGGGCATAAGGCTCAGCCTGGGTGATTTCAAGGAGTGTTTCGCGTGCAAGCTCAAGTAGCGCCAAAAAATGCACCACGATAACAGCGACCGGTGCGCCTTCGGCAATCCGTTCTAAAAAGAGTGCGCCAAATTCAATGAAACGTACACCATTGAGCCTACGCAGTATGTGGGTCATGTGATCACGTACCGACAACTGCTCGCGCGTGATGTGATGATGCGCATTCAATTTGGCGCGCTTTAAAATATCAATCCAGGCTTGGCGTAGATCTTCAACACTGACTTGCGGCAACGCACGTTCGACGCGCAAATCTGCAAAACCTTGTGCACGTTGAAAATCACGACCGAGCTGCGGCAAAGCATCGAGCTTTTGAGCCGCCAGCTTCATTTGCTCGTATTCGAGCAAACGACGCACAAGCTCGGCGCGCGGATCTTCAGCCTCTTGTCCTGTATCGGTTTTTTTAACCGGCAACAACATGCGCGCTTTAATTTCGATCAACATCGCCGCCATCAGCAGATATTCGGCAGCGAGCTCTAAATTGTGCATGCGAATCTGATCGACATACGACAGATATTGTCGCGTGACCTCGGCCATCGGAATATCAAGCACATTAAAATTTTGCTTGCGTATCAGATACAGCAGCAGATCAAGCGGGCCCTGAAACGTTTCAAGAAAAACCTCAAGCGCATCGGGCGGAATATACAGGTCTGTCGGCAGCGAAAACAGCGGCTCGCCATACAGTCGCGCCAACGCGACGGCATCGATGACATCGGGCGTTGTATCAATCGAAGGCGTTACGAGCGCATTCAGACTATCGCCTGAAACTTGAGTCGAAACCATGGAAACTAGTTATTTTGATATACGTAAGGATTTTGGCGCACGCGCGCCTGTTTAAATCCGTCGACTAACTCAGGATCTTGGGGCTTATCCCACAAGCGGGCACGCCCATCGCGCTGACGTTGCTCAACATCGGCATGCTTGTCTTTATAAGCCTGTAGAAATTGGGTAATTTCTGAAGTGTAGTGATCAGCCATGGCGTTTTTGCAAAAAAATTAAATTGACGCTTAGTGTACTGTAGAGCCTGACCCCTGATTCTTAGTGCCTTGCCCCCCTAGATTACCAAGATGTCGACTGCCTCACCTGGCCTGCACCACCCCAAAACAGCCTCACCCCCT
>JBAXLV010000263.1:0-4219 GCA_037134635.1 Alcaligenaceae bacterium | reverse complement strand
ATCGGCTTGCGTGACAGGCAGATTGCCGCCTAGCGCCTTGAGTTCGCCCGCAGCCAGTGCAAGCCCCACGCGCGCCGCGCTGAGATCCGAACGAATCGTCGCGAGGCGGAAATGTAGGCTGTGTTCGCGTGCAATCTCGCGAATCATGTCTAGGGTTGCCTCTAGGTGAGGCGCTGCGCCCGCGGTGCCTGCGGTACCGATGATGAGGGGTACGTTAAGCTTGCGGGCGCCGATTAGTACTGCGGATAGATCCCGTTTGGTGATTGACGGGCTAGTCGCCATTTCACCCGATCCCAAATACACAGGGCCCGGGTCAACAGAGCCCATGTCACACCCGATGAAATCGGGTTCGCGGGCTAAGCCGGCGGCGAGTGCTTGTTCAGGGATGCCGTAGCCGAGTTGGCCCGAGGCCGATAGCACCTTCAAGACGTTTGGTTGGCGCGCAAGTAACGCTTTGACGGCGCTCATATTTCAAGATCCAGTAAAGGCACGTGTTGTTGAGCGCCGTACACGTCATGGTCGCCGGGAGAGCCCGAGACGATGCAGCGCGGCATGGCGATTTTGATTGCCCGCGCCGCTTGGTAGGGCGTCACGATCACGTCGGTCGGTGACACGTTATAGAGTTGCGCTAACGCGGCAGGCTGTAAGGCTGGGGCGCGTTTGGCGGCCTCAAACGTCTCGTTGGTCGGAAACATCAAATCAAAGGACAAGGTTAACGGCCCTGCATTTTTGCTGCGTATCACTGTTGCAATGTCTGTCAGTCGGGGCACACGCGCTCCTGTATTATTATTTGACCTGTTCGCTTGTTATAACAAGTTGTTGAAGTGCTGGCAAGCGAGTTTATCGGCCAGAGCCCTCGGTTATCGATTGACCAATTTGTCTGATTCTGTTGAGATAGAGCCGTTGCTGGTCGTCAGAGCAAATGCCATCACCCCACAGGGCGAGCCGCCACAGATACTTCATGGAGATGAAATGGACCGTCGTCACTTTATCGAGGCAGGCCTTGCGTTAGGCGCGAGTGTGGCTGTGCCTGTTTTTGCGCAATCTAAGTCGGGGTATCCGACCCAAACAATCAAAATGATTGTCGCGTTTGGTCCGGGGGGCTCGACCGACGTAACGGCGCGCATCATCTCAGCCAAACTGTACGATGAGCTTGGACAGCGAGTCGTGATTGAAAATAAACCTGGTGGCGGTTCGAACATTGGAAGCGAGATTGCCTCGCGCGCAGCGCCAGATGGTTACACGGTTTTTTTGGGCACTGTTGCCAATGCTATCAATATGTCGTTGTATAAAAATCCTGGTTACGATCTGATTCGCGACTTTGAACCAATCTCTATTTTGACGTCTGCCCCTGCGGTATTGGTCGTGACGCCAAAACTGCCTGTGAATACCGTGCAAGAGTTGATTGCGTTGGCTCGCGCGAAGCCTGACAGCTTGAACTATGCGACCTCGGGTGTCGGCACAACGCCACATTTGGCCGGCGAAATGCTGTTGCAGCGGTTCAATATCAAAATGACGCATGTTGCTTACAAGGGTGCGGCTCCGGCCTTAACCGACACGATTGCGGGTGTGACACAACTAGGCTTTAAAACCGCGCTGTCTGCCATTCCAAGTATTCAGTCTGGTCAGTTAAAGGCTTTGGCGGTTTGCTCAGCCACCCGTTTGGCATTGTTGCCTGATGTACCCACGATGGCTGAGGCGGGTGTGCCTGATTTTGAAATCACCTCATGGAATGGTTTGTTTGCCCCAAGGGGAACGCCTGCCGATATCATCGCAAAGTTAAATCTGGCCTGTGCCAATATTTCGCGCATGAAAGATGTGCAAGAAACGCTCGCCGCTCAAGCGGCCGATAGTCTCACCAGTACGCCGACTCAATTCAAAGCCTTTATTGAGGCCGAGATCACCAAGTGGGGCGCTGTTGTGAAGTCGACGGGCGCTCAAATTTAAACCCGCCTTATAAACGTGATTCACCAGAAGAGGTTTTGATGTTTGTTCAGCAAGCACCCGTGGTACAGATGCTCGACGTATTTACGGAGATGCCCGCCGAGTTTCGTCGAACTGGCGTGCGCTCTGAGTGGGCAAATATTAATCGAGGTGGCGCCGCGCTCGATTCGTTTCTTGAAGGGCCGGTTTTTGATGCGTCGGATAATCTTTACGTGACGGATATCATTTTTGGGCGGATCTTTCGCATTGATCCCAAAGGCAACTGGGCTTTAATCGTCGAGTATGACGGCGAGCCTAATGGTATGAAGTTCTATTCAGAAAATGAATTATTGATTACGGATTACAAAAACGGCTTGATGCGTTTGAATATCCACACGGGTGCGCTGGCCCCCCACCTGGTCAGACGCAACACAGAGGGCTTTAAGGGCGTCAATGACTTGACCTGTGATTCGCAAGGCAATGTTTATTTCACCGATCAGGGTCAGTCGGGCATGCATGATCCCACGGGGCGGGTATACCGTTTGCGCCCCTCTGGCCAACTTGATTTATTGTTAAGCAATGTCCCGAGCCCAAATGGCATTGTGCTTTCGCCGGATGAAAAGGTTTTGTGGATTGCCGTGACACGCGGCAATTGTGTCTGGCGCGCGCCCTTGATGCCTGATGGCAGTGTTGCGAAGGTTGGGCAGTTTTTTACGTCTCATGGCCCCAGTGGCCCCGATGGCATGGCGGTAGACGTTGCGGGCAATTTAGCGATCGCAAATCCAGGCCTAGGGTACGCATGGTTGGTCAACCATCGCGGTGAGCCGATCGGGGTATGGTCCAGTCCCAAGGGTTCAACAGTCACCAACCTCGCGTTCGGTGGCAAAGATCGCCAGGCCTTGTATTGCACTGAGTCTGACTCGGCGACGATTTTGATCGGCCGCATGCCTCACCCGGGTGCCGTTGTACATCGCGTAACTTAAATTTGGTTTGTGGGGTTTTTGAGGGGATTCGTGCGCTTTCAGCCCGTGTCTGTGCGAAAATAGCTCAGCGTACTTGAGCGTTTTTGCTCGTCAAATCTTTTGGCCCTTTATGCACAACTGCTGTCTGGTTATTCGCCATTTTTTCTTTGCGGCCCTTGCGACGCTTAGTCTGCTTGTTAGTTCAGCCTCGATAGCGGCACCGCCGATTTTGGTACTAAACTCTCTGAGCGCTAATGTCAGCGTGATTGATCCTGTCACTTACAAAGAGATCAAACGCGTCCCGGTCGGTAAAGAGCCCCACCATTTATACATGACACCAGACAATCGGTCGGTGATGGTGGCAAATGCAGCAGGGGATTCAATTAGTTTTTTAGATCCTAACACCGGTGATGTACAGCGTACGCTAAAGGGGATCTCAGATCCCTACCATCTACGTTTTTCGCCAGACATGAAATGGTTTGTGACTGCGGCGAATCGACTCAATCACGTCGATATCTATCGCTGGGAAATTAAAAACGGCGAATTTCAAATGCAGTTAGCCAAGCGGTTGCCCGCCGGGAAAACGCCTAGCCATATTGCGATCGACAGCAAGAGTACGACCGCCTATTTCACGTTGCAAGATAGCCATGAACTGATGGCTGTTGATCTTGCGACGCAAAAGCCGCTCTGGACGATCCCAGTGGGAAAAACGCCGGCAGACTTATATTTGGCGCCAGATGACAAGACGCTGCTGATTGGTTTGACGGGTGCTGCCGAGGTTGAGGTCTACGACGTGTCGGGGGCTAAAGCGACATTAACCAAACGCATACCCACCGGAGAGGGCGCGCACGCGTTTCGGTCGCAGGGTGATAAACGGCATGTGTTTGTTAGCAATCGAGCTGCGAACACGATTAGTCGAATCGACTGGACAACACTGAAGGTTGTAGATACCTATCGAACGCCTGCGGGTCCGGACTGTATGGAAATGTTGGCAGGTTAGTAAGTAATTATTTCTACTAGCATAATGTGTTAGTACATCAACAATATAACTCTTTACGAGCAAAGATAAATTATTATATGAACATTGTAATATTTCTAAATTAATACCAATACACTCCATTTTAGTTTATTTTATCAAAAATATTATATTATTTATTTTATACAATAAATGTCGGTGATTAGTAATTTAACTTGCGTTTCAGGATATTGGAATGTTTCGAGTAAACATTCTACAGAGTCATTTACTCGTTGGTTCAGTAATACACTAATGGTTAATTGTCCATATGTATTTTTTGGTACACATGATACAATAAAATTAGTAAAAACATTTAGAA
>JBAXLV010000262.1:0-4234 GCA_037134635.1 Alcaligenaceae bacterium | reverse complement strand
GCAACGGTGCGCCCAACTTAGGATGCAAAATCGCCGCCGCATGTTCAATTTCTCCGGCTTCCCCCACGATTGCAGCTTTGCCATAGCTTTGCGCCTGAGCAGGCGTGATCCCCAGCGCCTGCACGCAGCGTTGCCCCAGCAAAGCACCCAGCTCTTCACCTACGGTGATTAAAGTATCCAGGTTTTCAACATATCGCCCGGCAAAAGGATTTTCGATTACCGCCATCGCCACAGCACGACGCGTAGGTGGTGAAACCGCCTGACCATTTTCAGTCCAGACCTCATCGATTTGCACGACGATCCTGCGAATTTTTGCTTGCATACTCACCTCAAGACAGACGTTGAACTCGGGACGTTTCGGTACTGACAAACCATCCCTGACAGCTTAAAACACAGGCACAGATTAAACCGTTCTGCTTGAGTGCGTGCGCTTTTTTTAAGCCCGCTTCAAGCGCGAAGCGAATTTGCTGTTCGTCTAGCGCGGGCACGGCCACCGTCACCAGGCGTTGGCCCAAATCCGAATCATCCTTGAGCGTCTCGGCAGGCTGGCGCACGATGCTAGAGTCGTTCACATTCACAGCATTGGCAATCACGGTCGCAGCAGCATCCGCCTGCGACGCACTCGCAGCCAGAACAGTCACACTATCCGCAATGCCCAAAGAAAAACTTCGTCCGCGCCAGCCACTCGTCGCCACACCCGTAATGCCCATGCCGTGTTTGATTTCGAAGACGGCATCGGTCTGAAGGCCCTGTACGAGTTGCTGATCGTCTAAGCGCGCGAGATCTGCGAATAAGCCAATCTTTAGACTTGTATCCTCAGTAAGATACAGGGCGATGTCTCCGCCATTGTTCACCCACGCACGTCGAATACCTGAGGCCTGATAGCAGGCACTCAAGTCTTGCGCAACCGAACCAGCCACCGCAGCCATGGGCGTCAAGAACGCCTCAGCGTCTGAGCCGATCAAGCACGCTTTACAGGCGCGCCACATGGTCTGAGCAATCGGCCCTTTGACCAAAAATCCTTCATGAACCGATTTACGTAATTCAGATAATTCACCCACTAACTCAGGCAAAACCTCAGCAAATCTACGCCAGGCAACATCGTGCGCGTGCGCGACGCTTAGTGAGTCGCCTTCGGCGTACGCGATGATGTCGATCGGGCCATGCTGAAAGTGCCGACGGCCGTGCGACAGAACCTGTGAAGTCGGCCCCATTTCATTCAACCCAACAGTGGGGGCCGACCTAGAGGCCAGGGATTTTCACTAGGCTGCAGCACCCAGCGACGATCTGTGGGCGCGCCATCGTTATGCCAGGCACCCTCACGCAACACAACTTCAATGGGTCGCACGTAATCCATGTGACCACCCAGTTTTTTGAAATCGTCGGCGCGCATGCTGAATTCAAACGGAGCAACCAGCGCCGGTGTTGGCACCGTTCCGAAACTGTTATCTGGCATGCGCATCACATCGACCATCACGGTGATGCCACCGCCCGGCCAAACGTAGGCGGGTGCTCCGCCGCATGTGACATTGACCAGCGCATTTTTGATCGCACGCGTCAGAAGCACTGGATTGTCGGTCACGCCAGCACGCAGACTGCCTCCGGCCCCACCCAAAAACAATACCGTCGTCATTGAGGGTTCACAGTTTTCGCCAATGCGATCCACGACTGTCTGCACTGCGGCAGGCATCGGCATTTTATTTGGGATTAACTGATCATCCAGGACATACCAACTGGCGTGCTCGCCCGTTGTCGACGTCATCAGCAAACGCAGGCCTGGCCAAGCACGCTTTGGATCCCATTTTTCAATGATATCCAAAGGATCTGAAATATCTGTACCCCCCCAGCCTGTACCTGGATTTGCCACTTGAAAATAGCGGCCTGGTGTTGAGCGTCGACCACGAATGCTAATCCCGGAAGCGCGCATATTCAAACAACAGCCGGCCTGATGCTCGGTCAAAACACCCGTGATGTGATCATCCACCACCACAACTTCATCGGCCAGTTCAAAAAACTGCTGGGCAAAGATCCCAATGGCCGCCGAACCACAGCCAACGCGCATACGTTGCTCTTCTACACCATTCACGATGGGCGCACGTCCGGCCTGAATGACAAGACTTGCCCCACCTTCAATACTCAGCTCAGTAGCTTGTTTATTACCGAGCGCCTGCATCATCTCCATGGTGACACGGCCCTCTTTTTTACTTCCGCCCGTCAAGTGGTGCACACCACCAAGAGAAAGCATCTGTGAACCATACTCGGCCGTCGTGACATGACCCACGATCTCTCCACGACACAGCACATTGGCTTGCTCGGGGCCCAAATAGCGATCAGTATCAATTTTGACTTTTAAACTGCAATAGCTAAAGATGCCCTCAGTCACGACGGTCACCATATCGACGCCGTCAACCTGCGAGCCCACGATGAATGGCGCCGGTTTGTAATCTGGATACGTCGTCGACGAGCCCACACCTGTCACAAATACATCGCTGCCCCGTACGAGGTTACCCGACCAAGCCGCATCTGACGCGCCGGGTGCAAACGGCACTAACGCCGGTTCATCTGCTTTCAAGGCGCGACTTAGAACCAACACCGGGTCAACACGAATCAAGACACCCTCAAGATTTGCGTAACGATCGCAGGCACCACTGCGGCCCGCACTAATTTGACACAACACTGGGCACGCATTGCATTCGATTTTGGCTGAACTTTTGGCGCGCGCCTGCGCTGCAGATGTGGTCTCATCGCCTTCCTTTACTGGGGTGGGCGCTTCTGCTGAAAGTCCGTCAGTTTTGGTGTGTTCGGTCATGTAGAGTATGGTTAGAAGCTTATAGTCTTTTAACGGTTGCCTAAATTACAACACAAGGCTAACATTAATGTAGCATTTGCTACAATTTAGTGTTGCATTCACTACATTTAGTGTTTAATTTAATTCATCAAGCACAGGCTCGCAATCTATTTATTGAGTCCTGCGACTTGCTTTCACCCTTTTCTGACACCTTAGCTGAATATGAGCGCCTTTAACGAAGAAACCGTTTTATCCGTGCATCACTGGACCGAACGTCTGTTTAGCTTCACCACCACGCGTGATCCGTCTTTGCGCTTTAGTAATGGTCACTTCACCATGATCGGTCTGCGCGTCAATGGCAAGCCCTTGCTACGCGCCTACAGTATCGTGAGCGCAAACTATGAAGAGCACCTCGAATTTTTGAGCATCAAAGTCGAAGACGGCCCCCTGACCTCAAAGCTGCAACACATCAAAGTGGGTGACTCGATTGTGGTTGGTCGCAAACCAACTGGCACCCTACTCATCGACTATTTGCTGCCGGCCAAACGTTTATATATGTTCGGCTCTGGCACAGGCTTAGCGCCCTTTTTAAGCATTGTCCGCGATCCCGAAACCTACGAAAAATTTGAAGAAGTCGTTTTGGTACATTCTGTCAGAGATGTCGCTGAACTGGCTTATCACGACTACCTGACTCAAGAACTGCCGCAACACGAATTTTTAGGTGAAATGGTGCGTAAACAGTTACGCTATTACCCAACCGTTACACGAGAGCAATATAAACAAATGGGTCGCATCACCACTTTGATCGAAAACGAAAAGCTCTTCAAGGATCTGGGCGTGCCCGCGCTCGACCGCACGCAAGATCGCATCATGATTTGCGGCAGCCCTGGTTTACTGCGCGACCTAAAAACCATGCTTGAGCAGCGTGGGTTTAACGAAGGCAACACCACCAAACCAGGCGACTATGTGATCGAACGGGCTTTTGTCGAACAATGAGCACCCGCACCCCAGCGTCAGCCAAGCCGCTGCGTAAGACAGGGGTGCGAGAACGGGCTGCCGAAACCACGCGCGAAAATATCTTGCGCGCAGCCATCAAAATCTTTGCCAAGCATGGCTTAGATGGTGGCAGTATTGATCAAATATCGAAAGCGGCCAACTCACATGACCGGATGATTTATTACTACTTTGGCAACAAAGAGGGTCTCTTTGTTGCTGCGCTTGAAGAAACCTATCGGCGCTTTAACGCCGCTGAAGCCGCACTTAAACTGGATACCACGCAACCGCTGATCGCGTTGAAGCAAGTGGTGCAATTCATTTTGCGATACTACAAAAAAAATCCTGAATTTGTCACGCTGTTGAATAGTGAAAATCTTCACGGTGGCAAACATATTGCCAAATCGAACAAAGCCCGAGAGTATTCGTCTCCGGCGATCGGCGTCGTGGATC
>JBAXLV010000261.1:0-4249 GCA_037134635.1 Alcaligenaceae bacterium | reverse complement strand
CTGCGCCCCATCGCATCCATTGAGGTAATCGATACCAGCACCCTCCGCCTTAACCTAGAGGCGCCTTTCGCGCCCTTGCTCGCCGTACTGGCTGATCGCGCTGGAATGATCGTCTCACCCAAGGCCGCACAGGCACTTGGTGAAAAATTCAGCACTAGTCCGGTCTGTTCGGGTCCCTTCAAGTTTGTCGAACGGGTCGCGCAGGATCGCATCACTCTTGAGCGCTATAGTGCCTATTGGAACAAAGAGGCCGTTCATTTTGATAAAGTGATCTACACCCCAATCACCGATGCCACTGTTCGTTTAGCCAACCTACGCTCAGGTCAATTTGACTTTATCGAGCGTGCGGCTTCAAGCGATATCGCCTCGATTCAAAAAGATCCGAAGCTCAAGTTCAGCAAAATTACCGAAATCGGCTACCAAGGCATCACGATCAATACCGGTAAAAATGAACGCGCTCAAGCTCAGCCGCTTGGTCAATCAGCCAAGGTACGAGAAGCATTTGAACTTTCGCTTGACCGTGCGGGCATTGTTCAAGTTGCAATGGACGGACAAGCAACGCCAGGCAATCAATGGGTTGCGCCCAACAATAGTTTCTATGCCAAAAACGTACCCGTGCCAAAGAGGGATCTGGCGCGCGCACGCGCTTTGCTTAAAGAAGCTGGCGTGACCAACCCGACCTTTACCTTGATGACCCCCACCACCTCTGACTCACAAAAAATTGCTCAGGTTGTTCAAGCCATGGCGAAAGAAGCTGGCTTTAACGTCAAGATTCAATCGACTGAGTTTGCAACCTCGTTGAGCTTAGCCGACAAGGGTGACTTCGATGCTTACGTTCTTGGCTGGAGTGGTCGCGCTGACCCGGACGGCAATATTTACAATTTCATCGGCTGCAAACAACCTTCAAACTACTCAGGCTATTGTGTTCCTGAGGTAGACGCTTTGCTCAATGACTCACGCAGCAAGCTCGAACCTGCCGAACGTCTCGCAGCCTATCAAGGCATTGCCGCCCAACTCAACAAAGATCGCCCGCTTGTTTATCTGTATCACCGTGATTGGCTGTGGGCGTATACAAACAAGCTGACTGGCCTGCGCGAAGTGCCCGATGGCCTGCTACGGGTGACCGGTTTGAAATTGAACTAGCAACTCTCGCAAACCTCGCAAACCTCACCTCATGCTCAGCTTCTTCTTACGCCGCTTAGTCGCCCTTGTGCCGACGCTGGTATTTGTTTCGATGCTGATTTTTAGCCTGCAACAACTGCTTCCGGGTGATCCGGCCTTAATCTTGGCCGGAGAAGACCCAAGCCCGGAAGCGATTGCACATATTCGGGCGAAGCTGCATCTGGATGAACCTTTGCCTGTGCGATATGGATATTGGGTCTCGGGCGTCTTGCGCGGCGATTTAGGTGAGTCAGCACGCACGCATCAACCCGTGCTCGATCTCATTTTACAAAAGCTTCCGGTGACCATTGAGCTCGCCCTTTTGGCCTTACTCATCGCCTTGGGTATCAGCATCCCGACTGGCATCGTCTCAGCGGTCTATCGTGGCAGCGCACTGGATACGGGCGCGACCATTTTTGCTTTAACCGGTTTGTCGACGCCCAACTTCTGGTTAGGCATCATGCTAATCCTTTTGTTTTCAGTTGAGCTTGGTTGGTTACCAGCCTCGGGTTACATCAGCCCTTTTGAGAACCTTGGCGCCAACCTTGCCTCGATGATTATGCCGGCTTTTGTTTTAGGTAACGCGATTGCAGCGTCGCTGATGCGGCACATGCGCAGTTCAATGCTGCAAGAGCTGGCGGCGGATTATGTGCGTACTGCACGCGCCAAAGGTCTTACTGAGCGCGCAGTCGTGCTCAAACACGCTTTACGTAATGCGTTAACGCCCGTCATTACGTTAGGCGCACTCGAGCTTGGCGCGTTGCTTTCAGGCGCAGTACTCACTGAACAGGTTTTCACCATCCCGGGCTTTGGCAAACTTATCATCGATGCAGTTTTCAATCGCGATTATGCAGTGGTACAGGGTGTCGTACTCGTGACTGCCACGACCTACATCATGCTCAATTTATTTGCCGACATGGCGTACTTTGTTTTGAACCCCAGGTTGCGCCAATGAGTAATCGTCTGATCTCGGCAGGTTCAGAACGCGCGCCCCTAACCGGCAAAAAAGAGCCGGGCCCCTGGCGCCGCGCCTGGCGCAAACTCAAACGCAATCGCAAAGGGATGTTTGGGCTTTATGTCGTATCGCTCTTTATTGTGATGGCAATCTTCGCGCCTTATCTCTCTCCGTACGACCCAATCGAAGCAAGTTGGGCTGCCATTCGCAAAGCACCAACGGGTGCGCACTGGTTCGGCACCGATGAACTCGGTCGCGACGTGCTCGCGCGCGTCGTTTGGGGTGCTCGGGCCTCTTTATTGGCTGGCACGGTCTCGGTGGCAATTTCACTGTTGCTAGGTATCACAATTGGCACGTTGGCAGGTTTTTCAGGCGGGCTGATCGACAACCTAATCTCTCGCGCAACCGATGCCTTTTTAGCCTGCCCTTTTTTAATTCTGGCCATCGCGCTAGCGGCGTTTTTAGGGCCGAGTCTGACAAATGCAATGATTGCAATCGGTGTCTCAGCATCACCAATCTTTGTACGCTTAACACGTGCTCAGGTCTTGCAAATAAAGGTTGAAGATTACGTTGAAGCTGCACGTGCTGTCGGTTGCCATCCGCTTAGGATTGCCGTCTCGCATATTCTGCCCAACGTCGCTGCGCCTCTGATCGTGCAAGCCTCGCTAGCAATTGCGTCAGCGGTGATCGCTGAAGCCAGCCTTTCTTTTTTAGGGTTAGGCCAGCAGCCACCTGATCCGAGCTGGGGCAGCATGCTCAATACCGCCAAGAATTTTATGGAGACTGCGCCGTGGATGGCCGTCTGGCCCGGCTTAGCGATATTTGTATTGGTGCTGTCGTTTAATTTATTAGGCGATGGCTTGCGCGATGCGCTTGATCCGAAACATCGCTGATTTTTTGCTTATTGAGCATTGATCCGTTGGCTGATCTTTTGCTCTTGGTAGTTAAGCCGCTTATTCACCGTTCGAAAAGTCACGCTTACCCCTTCAAGTTTCGCATAGTGAGCACTCTACCAAGCCGCCCGCCAATGAACAAGTAGAAAATGGTTAGCAAATGTAATACTCTTTCAGTATCAAACAAAAATGACGAGACGCGATTTATGAACCTTGGCCAACCCCCCATTGTGGCTGTACCGATTACCCCAGATCATGCCTTTGCGACCGAGTGGCTCAATCGCTTCGGTGCCGCACTTGCGCAACAAGACAAAACCGCGATCGCCGGCCTGTTTGACACCGACTGCCATTGGCGCGATTTATTTGCGTTTACCTGGTCGATCACACCTAGCGAGGGCATCGAGAAGATTTCAAGCTTGATCTTAATCAAGCAAAAAAACGTCAACGCGCGCGACTTTAAGCTGGCTGAAGGCCGGCAAGGACCCCGCCGCTTGAAGCGTATCGGTATCGATGTGATTGAAGTCTTGTTTCAGTTTGAAACCGATATCGGTCATTGCTTCGGTGTGCTGCGTTTGCTGGCGAGCGACCCATCAAAGGCATTTCAGTTACTCACTAGCCTGAATGAACTCACTGGTTTTGAAGAACAGACCGGCAAACGGCGCCCTACGGGTGCAGCCTATTCACGCAACTTTGGCGGTACGAACTGGCAAGACCAGCGCGTTGAAAGTCAGGCCTACAACGATCGAGAACCAACGGTCTTGATCGTGGGCGGCGGCCAATCGGGCCTGAGTGTCGCGGCGTCACTAGTGCTGTTAGGCATCGATACGTTGCTGATCGATAAGTATCCCCGTATTGGCGACAGTTGGCGCAAGCGCTATCACTCGCTCGCCTTACATAACATCACCGATCTGAACAACTTGCCGCATCTGCCGTTTCCACCGCACTGGCCTTCCTATTTGCCGAAAGATATGTTGGGCAACTGGCTTGAAGTTTATGCACAAACGATGGAAATCAATAACTGGACGAATACTGAACTTGGCAGTGCCACTTACGATCACAGCGAGGGTCGCTGGACAGCCGTACTGCGTAACAATGATGGCACCGCGCGTACCGTACGCCCGCGTCACTTGATTTTTGCAAACGGCTTAGTTGGTAAACCACGCATCCCTGATCTGCCCGGGCTCAAAGACTTCAAAGGCGAAGTAATGCACACCAGCGCCTTCTCAAGCGGGGCCGCTTG